>QMMB01000194.1 GCA_003647035.1 Deltaproteobacteria bacterium
CCCGGCGTGATTTCCGTCCTCTGCCAGCGGGATGGGGAGAAGCAGGCTGCGTTTCATAGTCGCGCCGAACGCGCCGTACTCTCCCGAGCCTTTCCGATGTGCGTCTACGATCCGGATCGCGCCAACCGTTTCGGCATGTGTTTTGATCTCTCCTCAAATCCGGCACCAGCCACGCTTTGGACCACCGAAACGCTGTCCGGCCAGAACGCGCAAGGGCAACCCATCGAAGTCGAAGAGCCCTTCACCTTTGCCCACTTCGCAGCCTCCGAGGCGGAGTTCGCTGCGGAGTTTACCGACCCGCCAGCAATGGCCGCTCACCTGATCCCGATCACCGAGTACCTAGGCTTCTCGCGACGGCAGCGGGTCGGGAAACTTCCCTTCATCTCGCTCGTCGGCAAAGATGGCAGCATCGTTCGCAAAGTTGCTTCGCCAGTGATTGCCCTGCAGTGCTCGGACCGCCTCCACCTCTGGCACACCCTTCAGGAAATCTCCGGGATGGACAATCCGCATGTGAACACCACCCGCGCCGCGCTGCAGAACGAATGTGCCGCTCAACAACAAGCGCTGAAGGAAAGCCTACAGCAGGAAATGGAGAAGGACGCTGCTCGCCGCGAACAGGCTGCCGTCGCCACCGCTGTGCGCAAGCTCGTTGTCCACCTCACCGGCATAGATCCTCCCAACAGCTGAGGAATTACCGATAGCTCGCATCGTGTCGGGCAGCGTGGGTTGGATCTTCTAACTTCATCCAGACAAAGCTGCTCACCGTTCGATTCTCGCTTGCCTGTTGGTCGCTCGCGTGTCCCCATAACGCAATGGCGACTCGAGAGCTACGTGACGGCACGAGGATGCCCGCCCTGGGCCTCGGTACTTGGAAGTCAGAGCCTGACGAGGTCTATCGGGCGGTCCGGTCGGCCATCGAAGTCGGCTATCGACACATCGACTGCGCGGCGATCTATCAGAACGAAACGGAGGTTGGACGCGCGCTAACCGATGCCTTCCAAGCGGGCGACGCCAAAAGGGAGGAGGTGTGGGTCACCAGCAAGCTCTGGAACGATTCTCATGCTCCCGAGCACGTGCGTCCCGCGATCCAGACGAGCCTGAAGAAGCTCCAACTCGAACATCTCGACCTTTATCTCATCCATTGGCCTGTCGCCCTGCGGCAGGGGACGGAGTTGCCGCGGGCTCCGGAAGACTTCCTTACTGGTGGCGTCCCGCACTACGAATCTTAGACTTAGCCTTCAAATTGCAGCTTTTTACGTTGTTTTGGGGTCCCTGCTGCTCGCCTGCAGCACCTCCGACGCTGGCTCTGGCACCGCCGGCATGGTGGCTGTCCGCGACGCAGCGTGGATGCCGACGCCTTTACCGACTTTCTGAAGCTCGCGCTTCCTGTCGTTCTGGGCCCAGTGGGCTTGATCGGGATGTTCGCCAGGCGGGGAGAGGTGCAGGCGGCGGTCGCTGCCGAGCGCGAGGGTGTTCGGTTTTGTGAGTCCACGGTCTCGATCTGCTCTGTCGAAGAGGTGAGTGCGGCGACAAGTGTGCCGCTATGGTTTCAGCTCTACGTGATGCGCGACCGCGGCTATGCAGCGGAGCTGATGGCTCGGGCTCACAAGGCCGGTTGTTCCGTGCTCGTTCTCACGGTCGACCTTGCTGTCGTCGGCGCCCGCTATCGGGATACACGCAACGGGATGAGCGACGACACCCCTGCTTCGAAGAGGCTCGTTCGAGCCTGGGATATTCTCTCGCACCCGGGGTGGGTGTTGAACGTGGCGCTGCGCGGCAAGCCGCTGACCTTCGGCAATCTCGAGGCGGCGGTTCCAGGGGCGCGAGACCCAGCTCAGTTCAAGGATTGGATTGACAGTCAGTTCGACCCGAGCGTGACCTGGGACGATCTGGCGTGGGTTCGGAAGCACTGGCCCGGCAAGCTGGTGTTGAAGGGCATCCTCGACCCCGAAGATGCCAAAGAGGCTGCCAACGCGGGCGTCGATGCAATTGTCGTCTCGAACCATGGTGGCCGTCAGCTCGACGACGTCCGCTCCACCGCCTCCGCACTGCCGCGCGTGAAGGAAGCGGTCGGCGACCGGCTCGAGCTTCTCGTCGACGGAGGCATCCACAGTGGGCTCGATGTGGTGAAGATGCTGGCGCTCGGGGCGAACGCTTGTCTACTCGGTCGCGCGTGGGCCTATGCCGTGGCTGGCGCCGGTGAAGCGGGCGTGGCTCACATCCTGCGCATCATCCGCGAAGAGATGAACGTCGCCATGGCACTCACCGGCAACACCCGCCTAGACCAACTCGGGACCGACGTGCTCGACGTCAGCACTGGACGATGAGTCCGTTGCTCAGCCACGTGCAACACGAATCTTTCCCAGGGTGCATAGAGCACGCGTGCGCTGAACGTTGTCTCGACTCTCTCAGTGCAGAAGAAGCCCTCTTGATGGCCTATCACCTCGCAGTGGTTTTCATCCGAACGCCGTGCAACACTGATCGGAGCTTGATCTAATCGAGGGGGAATGAGTGATGAAGAGACTGTTTCTACTGGCGGCGACGTGTGTGTTGCTTGCGGCTTGCGGAGAGTCGGGTGCCGATGGTGACTCCTGTACGACCGCAGCGGACTGCGAGGCCGATCAGTGCATCACCGGCGGTAGCTTTCCGGACGGCGTCTGTACGCCGGCCTGTGATACCGACGACAACTGCGCCGAAGGCTTCAGCTGCATCTCGCGGAGTGGGGGAATCTGCCTGCGCGACTGCAGCGGCACGCAAGAGTGCGAAGACCTGCGCGGCGGCGCGTGGCAATGCCGCGAAGAGTCGCTGGAAGTCGGCGACGGCAATCGACTCGTCTGCATCGGCGATTGACCCACAGAGCGTGAGTTGCTGAGTGGGCGAACCTAGCGGCCCCGCTCATCCCCTCGATACACCGGGCGACTCTGGTTCTCGGACCCGAAGATACCCCCTCAAGGTTTAGTGGTCTCGGATTCCTGGTCGTTCACCCCGGTGGAATAGGGACTGTGTCCCGTCAGGTGAACTCGGATACAAAAGGGCTCTGAGTTAAGAGACGCTTTGCCGAGGCCGCTCCCACAACCGCGGAGCTGATCGCGCAAGCCGCTGAAATGATTGGGTGCGGAAGAGAGGACTCGAACCTCCACGATTATTACCTCACTAGATCCTTAGCCGACCTTGCAGATCACAAAGCCAACCAATTCACCGGGGCGAGCCGATCAGGAACGCCCGACAACACCCGCGGAAGGCCGCATTTCTCACCAGTGGTGAAGAATCGCGCACGCGATCTGCTCCGCGCCGTAGCGGACGGCGGCGACGTGTCGACCGCGCGGATTCATGACTTCGCGAGCGCCGTCATCCAGGCGCCGGCATTCCAGCTCGCTCAAGAAATCTTGCAAGAAGAGTCCTCTGAGTTCACGGTTCGCAAAGCGCTAGAGTTCGCCGACCCGGCGGTCGCGAGCAGGACGTACAGCAAGTGAAGCATCGGGGTAGCCTATAGCTCGACCCCGAGCGCGGAAACGTCAACGATCGTGCGGTCGACGAGGTTCTGAGGAGGCACAGGCCACTTCGCCAGTTTCTTTATTGCAGTCCACATCAATCGCCTATACGGTTCTTGTACTGACCGGCCAGTATAGGAAGGGAGTGGATGCCCAAGAGGACCCCATCGCCAGCTCTGCAATCCCGCGGAACCCCGTCAATTCAGCGAATTCTCGATGCGGCAGCCAGCCTCTTCGGAACTGAGGGCTACCGCGGCGCTTCGATGACGGCGGTGGCCGAGGCAGCCGGTGTCTCCAAGGGTCTGCTGCACTACCACTTCCGAGGCAAAGAGCATCTGCTCTTTGAGGCACAACGAGCCACCTATCGAAGAATCCACGAACACTTTCAAGCTCGATTCAACCAAGGTGAACGAGGCATTGATACCGCCCTCGAAGCGCTGGATGCCCTGTGGCAAGCCGTTCATGAAATGCGCACCTGGGCGCCGTTCATGATGGAAACGATGAGCTTGGCCTCGCAGAACGAGCGCGTCCTCCAACTGGCCCAGAACTTTCTTGATGAGTCGACGGCCCTTCTCGAGAGTGGCGCCATCCACGTGTTCAAAGACGAGCAAGCCCGACTCATCGCTACACCTCGGCGAGTAGCCCGGGTCGTACGAGCATGCATTCAGGGCCTGGTCGTCGAGTTATCTCTCGCAAGAACCGAAGAAGACCTTCGCCATGTCCAAGAGATCTATGAGGACATGAGGAACATGTTCGAACACTCCGTCCTTTCCAGTACCGGCCAATCGGCAACGCCACGCGCTGTCGATTCAATGGAGCTCGCGGCTCGGACCCTCGAGGAGAACGCGTCATGACTGAGCCAATTCTGCCTAAGAAATTTCAACCCACCTCGTTCGGTGAGGTCGCCTATCTGGAAACCGGTTCGAGCGACCGACCACCGGTGTTGCTGATTCACGGTATCCCGACCTCGGGGTTTCTCTGGCGCCATGTGATGCGCTACCTGCAAAACGATTTCCATTGTTACGCCCCCGACCTGATGGGGCTCGGCGATACCCGGGTCGATCCGGCAACGGCAGAGTTCCACATGGAGGCTCAGGCGGAGATGCTGGCGTCTTTCATGAGCGAGCTGGGGCACGAGGAGTTCATCGTCGTGTGCCACGACCAGGGCGGCGCCGCGGCGCAAATCCTCGCGGCGCGGGTTCCACAGCGCATCCGCTGCATGGTCTTTACGGACTGCGTTTGTTATGACAACTGGCCGGTGCCGGCGATCATGCGGCTACAGACCGTGTCCCGCCTTCCGCTGCTGCCTGACCTGCTCAATCGAAGCGGGGCGATGGCCTGGTTGGAGACGAGGACCCGATTCTCGAACTTTCGCAAGGGCGTCCACAATCCGAGTCGGCTAAGCGAGGAGGCGATTCACGAGTATCTTCGGCCGCTGCAAGAGGATCTCAAACGTCGCCAAGCCTTTCGCGCGTTTCTCCTCGCCGGGCATCCCCGTTACACGCTCTCGGCGGTGAGTGGGCTCAAGACCTTCGACAAGCCTACCATGGTGATCTGGGCAGCGGATGACGTCTATCTATCGCCGTCGTGGGGATTGAGGCTGATGGAGGACATCCCGGGCGCAGAGCGATTCGAGCTGGTCTCTTTTTGCGGCCACTTCTGGCAGGAGGAGCGTCCGGCCGAATTCGCAGGCAAGATCGGCGCATTTCTGAGCGATGTGCTCTCGCGGGAAGTCCCGGAAGAGGCGGACGCGACGAAGCCCGCGCCAACGAATGAGAAGAAGGTAGCCCGGTCAAGCAAGAAGCTCCCGGTAGTCACCGGGGAGGTTGGCTGAACACCACCCAAGCGGGACCAAGAGAGGACGAGGCGATGTTAGCGAATGAGATTCTTCTAACCACACCGACCTATCCGTACCCGACCCTGCCGGCCAATGATTCGTTGACCGACGCGACCGGGCAGCGCTTCACCAAGGGCGACAACGTCTTCACGATGGTCTCCCACACCCATTGCTTCGCCAATCACATTTTGGCGCAAAACGTGCGGACCCCGGTGGTGGTGATGGAGTACCCGCGGTGGGAGGATTTCAAGACGGAAGTCGACAAAGGCTATCCGGTGATCGGCATCAGCACCTATCCGGTCCACTTGGCCCGGGTACTCGAGATGTGCGAGTACATCCGCAAGCGTTCACCGGCAACCAAGATTCTGCTCGGCTCCCATGGAGGCATGGCCTTTCGATCTGTCTACGACAAGGAAACGCAACGTAAGTATGTCGACCGGGTTGTGCATGGCGAAGGCGTGCGGTTCTTGCGTCGCTTCCTCGGGGAAACCGATGTCGACCGACCGATCCGCCAGGCCTTGATGCCCAAGGCGGGGGGCGCGCCACCGTTCATGAGCAAATACCCCGTCGGCAACATTGCGTTCCTGGTCTCCGGACTGGGCTGCATCGGCGGCTGCGATTTCTGTTCCACCACGGCGCTCTTCGATCAACACCGGACCGAGCTGCTGTCGCCCGCTGAGCTGGTGGAGCACATGCGGCTCTACCACGACCATTTCCCCTCGGTCAGCCAAGTCTTCGTGATCGAAGAGGATCACTTTCGTTATCCCAAATACCTCGAGGGCGTCCGCGAGTTGTGGATGGAGCAGCCCAAGATGATGGAGCAGCTGGACTGGTTCGCTTTTGGTTCGATCGACTTCATCGGACGCTACGCCGAGAAGTATGGATGGGATGCGCTCGCCGAGACTGGGATCGGCACCATCTTCATCGGGGTCGAGTCGAAGTTTGCCGGTGAGCACGGCTACAAGAAGCGCAAAAACGCCAACGCTCAGGAGGTGTTCGAGAAGCTCCACAGCATGGGCATCCGCACCGTGGGCGCCTGGATGTGTGGCTTCGACTTCCACGACCATGGGAACGTGCTGGAGGACCTGAACTACCTGGTCTCGCTCTATCCGACCTACCAGCAGCTGACCCGGGGCGCGCCGCTCCCCGGCACGGCGTTGTGGACACGCATGAACGAAGAGAATCGCGTGAGCGATGTGCCCAGGGAAGATGTGCATTTTTGGAGCAGTGCGCTCAAGAACGTCAACTTCGAACCCCATGAGACGCTGAACA
>QMMB01000195.1 GCA_003647035.1 Deltaproteobacteria bacterium
GCCACGAGATCGGCGCGGGTGTTCGAAACCACGTTGGACATCACCGCTATCTTTTCGACGCCAGGCTTGCTCAAGACGAGCTTGGTGAGCCTGCGAGCCTTGTCCACGCTGGGATTGCCACCCATAGCGGCGTAGTTGGCCGGCCGGCCACCATGCTTTCGCACCGCATCGGTCAAGGTCAACGAGCCGCCACCAGCGCCAATGACCAGGCCGATGTTGCCGTCGAACTCCGCGATTGGACTGATGATGCCGCGAATGTCTTCTTCGTCGATTCGGGCGCCCGCGAGCTCGAACTCGGTGGGCTCGCGAACCTGCCGAAGGTCATCTTTTGCGAAACCAAGCTCGTCGAGCATCGGCCTTTGCCGATTTCGCGCTTCGATCTCGAGGTCGGCCTCGACGTCCAGCACGACGAAGTTCCCATCCCCGAGCTTGACCAGCGACCTGATGTCGAGATCCGCAAAGTCGTACTTGAGGAAGAGCCGCGCTAGCCCGGACACGATGCGCGTCATGCGCTTGAGGTCGTTGCCTCCGAGAGACAGTGACTTGGCAAGCTCCTTGGCGATGTAATCCGAAAATGGATACAGGGCGGAGAAGTATCGACGAACGATGCGGTCCGGATGGGTCTCTTCGATGTCGTCGATCTTGCCGGCCATGCCGGCGGCTGCGACGACCGGCCGCTTGGAGGTTCCATCGTACGTGAAGCTCAGGCTGTACACCGCTTCGCCCGCCGGCCTGGCCTCGACCAGAATGCCGTTGGGCTTACGGCCCCCATCATCGAGCTCGAACAGCTCGGCGGCGGCGGCCTTGGCACCAGCAGGGTCGGCAAGCTCCTTCGCCGACGCGGCCGCGATGCCGGGTGCGATGGCCTGGGGCTTCAAGATGAGAGGCCCACCGACGTCGGCCGCGATTTTCCCGGCCTCATCGGCGGTGTTGGCAAGCTCGCTCTGAACCAGTGGAATCCGGTGTTTTTTGAGGAGTTGCTTCGCTTCGAATTCGTAAAATCGCATGGTGGAACGCGGAGTTTAGCCGCTCCTCTGGTTCGAGTCTATGGCGCGATCGCTTCGGCCAGAGCAACCACGCGTTTGGCATGGTCGACGTGGAGCCTCTCGATGAGCTTGCCATCGACCAGGACGACGCCCTTGCCTTGCGCCTCAGCCTCGGCATACGCGTCGATGATGCGTCGGGAAAGTCGAAGCTCGTCCTCGGAGGGTGCGAATACTTCGTTCGCAGCGGCGAGTTGCTTCGGGTGAATCAAGGTCTTTCCGTCAAAGCCAAGCTCAGCTCCCTGACGACAGGAATCGACGAACCCGTCCGAGTCGTTTAGGTCGAGGAACACTCCGTCGAGGATGGCAATCCGGGCAGCGCGCGCGGCCAGCAGGCAGAGGCCCAAGGCGGTGATCAGTGGCAGCCGCATGGCGGTGTGCTGCGCCTGAAGGTCCTTCGCGAGGTCGGACGTGCCCATCACCAAGCCGCCCACACGCGAGCTCGCATCCGCGATCTCTTCGGCGTGGAGCATGCCGCGTGGGGTTTCCATCATGCACCAAATGGTGAGGTCATCCGCTGCACCATGAGAGGCCAGGACCGACTCGGCCTGCCGCACCATTTCGGCGCTCTCGACTTTGGGAAGCAGCACCGCGTCCGGACCAGCCTTTGCAGCGGCGACGAGATCATCATAGCCCCACGGCGTGTTCAACCCGTTGGTGCGGATGAAAATCTCGCGCTTGCCGTAGCCGCCATCTTCGACGGCTTGGATGACCTGTTTGCGGGCGGTCAGCTTTGCGTCGGGCGCGACTGCATCCTCGAGATCGAAGATCAACGCGTCTGCGGGAAGCGAACGGCTCTTCTCGAGCGCCCGCGCGTTCGCGCCCGGCATGTACAATACACTTCGCCGCGGACGATGCTTCGTGCTCATCGTGACTCCTCTCAGAACTGGTAGGCCGCTTTGAGGTCGGCGTCCTTTTCGGCGAGCATGCGAGCGAGCCCAACCATCACCTTGCATTGCTTGTACGTGGCGTCGTCCTGCATCTTGCCGTCGATCATGACGGCGCCCGAGCCATCGCCCATCTCTTGCATGACCTTCTTGGCCCAGAGCACTTCGTCGACGGGCGGGCTGAACACCTTCTTGGCAATGTCGATTTGGACAGGGTGGAGAGACCACGCTCCGACGCAGCCAAGAAGGAACGCATTGCGGAACTGATCCTCGCACGCCAGCGTGTCACGGATGTCTCCGAACGGGCCGTAGTACGCGAAGATGCCGTTGGCGACACAAGCATCGACCATGCGCGCGATCGTGTAGTGCCAAAGGTCCTGCTGCGCGGTAACGCGGGGCGCTTCGGGATCATCGGGGTTCGGATCTGCGCGAACGAGATACCCAGGATGTCCACCACCTACGCGGGTCGTCTTCATCCGGCGCGACGCTGCCAGGTCAGCGGGGCCAAGGCTCATGCCCTGCATACGCGGGCTCGCGCCGGCGATCTCCTCGACGTTCGCCACGCCGAGGGCGGTCTCTAGAATCGCATGCACCAAGATCGGTCGCTTCGTGCCAGCACGCGCTTCGAGTTGAGCAAGCAAACGATCGACGTAGTGGATGTCCCACGGGCCTTCGACCTTCGGCACCATGATCACGTCGACTTTGTCGCCAACCTCCTGGACGATCTGCGACATGTCGTCGAGGAACCAGGGGCTGTCGAGGCTGTTGACGCGAGTCCAAAGCTGACAGTCACCAAAGTCGGTCTCCTTGGCGATCTTCACGAAACCCTCACGCGCCGCGATTTTGTTGTCCACCTGGATGGCGTCCTCGAGGTTGCCCAGAAGCACATCGCACTTCCCGGCGATGCTCGGCACCTTGGCCGCCATCTTCGGATTACTCGGATCGAAGAAGTGGATCATCCGCGAAGGCCGGAACGGGATCTCGCGTACGGGCTCCGGCGCTCCAATGGCCATGGGTTTGAAGAAATCCTTGGGATTGCGCATGGTCTCCTTGTCCTAGACGCCATCGATGGGAGATGCAACGGCTCCCAAAGACGAGAGGAACAAATGGAAATCGGGATGAACCTTCCGGTCATGGCACCGGGCCTCGACAGAGACACCTTCTTGAAGTGGTGCGAGCGCATCGACGCCGACTTTTTCGCTAGCATCGCGGCGGGCGAGCGTATCTCTTTTTACAACCCGGATATGACGGCGACTCTCGCGGCCGCTGCGACGCTCACCGAACGAGTGAAAATCATCGGCGGCGTTTTCGTGCCGATGCTCCACCACCCGGTCATGCTCGCCACGCAACCCGCCACGATCGATGTCTTGTCGGGCGGGCGCCTCGTTGCAGGCCTTGGGGTCGGCGGGCGAGATCAGGACTACCAATCGGTCGACGCTCCGCTCGGCCACCGTCTCACCCGGCTCGCCGAGAGCGTCGAAACCATGCGCAGTGTGTGGCGCGGGGAGCCCGTCGTCGAAGGTGCGCTTCCCGTAGGCCCCGCTCCGGTTCAGGAAGGCGGGCCGCGACTTCTCGCCGGCTCTCTCATGGTCGAGTCCATTGAGATGGCCTCGAAGTGGGCCGATGGCTTGTGTGGCTTCAGCTTCGGACCCTCTGCGGCCGAGATGGAATTGCAATTCGAAGCGGCACGACGCGCATGGAAGGAACGTGGCCGACCGGCGCCATGGCTCGGAACGGGCTTTTGGTACGCACTGGGCCCCGACGCCCGCGAACAACTCGACGCCTACCTCGATCGTTACCTGAACTTCATGGTGCCCGTCGCGCGCGAGAGCGTGAAACAGATCTGCATCGTGACCACGCCGCAGGCCCTCAAAGATGCAGTGCAACAGGCCAAGGACGCGGGCGCCGATGATGTCTTGCTGGTCCCAACGACATCCGACCCCGACGACGTGCATCGGGTGACGGACATCCTCGGCTAGCCCGCTACTGCACGATGATGCAGCAGCCGGTCAGGCAGAAACCACCGCTTGCACACGGTTCATCGCCTGGGAGACCGCAGGCCTGCTTGCCATCGGGGCAGCGTTCGCCACCACCCGAGCCGCCCACGCCACCGCTACCCGCGCTGCCGCCGTTGCCACCCATGCCACCGCTTCCGGGGAAGCAGTCTTGTGGAATTGTCGGCTTGCCGAGGCAGATCTCACAGCGCTGGCAGGTGTTCAAGCAGCTGGCTGCAGGGGTGCATGCCTGGCAAAAGCTCGTGTCCGTCACTGTGTCGAACGTGCAACCCGATTCAGAGCCAATATAGACATAGCCGTCGCCGCCACTCGGACCCATGCCCGCGAGCTCCGGGAACGTGCAGCAGCCAAAGCAGTCACATCCGTTGGGCGTGAGCGGGGTACAAACGTCTTCGCAGAGCTGGGACTGCGTATCGGGGCAGTCATTGCCGCCAAGTTTGCCTGCGTCGTACGTACATTGAACCTTGGGCTCGAGAGGATCGCAGCTTCGGCTCCAATGGCAGTCGTCATTCCCCGCGCCGTTTCCGAAATCAAAGTAGCAGTCAGCCTTACACTGCTCGCCGGTCTCGCCGCCGACCCCCGAAAGCAACTCCTCGCCTTCGTAGTTGTCGCAAGGCCCGAGGCACTCGGGGTCGTCGTTGTCGACGAGGCCGTCGTCATCGTTATCCAGGCAGTCTCCACAGAGTGTGACGCGCCCGGCGCACTCGATGACCTGACACCCGCCTGAAACGCCGCCCGCGCCGGCGACCGCGCCAGTCCCACCAGAGGCGGCCGTGCCACCCGTTCCTGTGGCGCCGCCCATGCCCGCGGTGCCGCCGGTTCCCGAGATGCCCCCGGTTCCGTCGAAGCGATCACCAGCCGAGTCGCCGCTGCAAGCGCTCACCGAGACGAGGAAGAACAAGCCAAAAGCTAATGTATAAATCCGCTGTAACTGCATGGAGACAAAGTAACTCTTGCTCGGCTTGAGGGCAAAAAACTGCGAAAACAGACTGCTTTCGGGGTCCTGGCGCAGGCATGGAGGCGCCATTCGTCCGCCCACCTGGCGGCAATGTTATAAGCCCAGCTCCAGGGAGGTATGAACATGAGAGCCATCATTGTCGCCATGTTTTTAGTGGGAGCTTTCGTCGCGGGCACGTTGATCTCGGAGGCCAACCCGGTCGCCGCCGACAGCCCGCCCAAGAAGAGCCAGTGGCAGTACCAGTGCTTCCAGGCCACCGCGGTCGCGGAGGTCACCCAACGCTCCAACAAGATGGGGCAGCAAGGTTGGGAGCTCGTGACTTCCGCTGGGACCAAAGACTCGACGCTGTGGTGCTTCAAGCGTCCACTTTGGAAACCAACGAAGTAGGCCCGAGGGCAGGCTCGCTTCGGTCACGGAGTTGCGCTATTTGACTCATCGCTGAGCAGCGGCGCCGACCATGTCGTTTTTGGATGATCCACAAGTCCGGCGGAACGTAGACCGCCTCCCGATCGAGTTCGACGACTACGGGTTCGATCGATTCGGGCTGTCGAAGAAATCGCTGCTGCGTGCCTACTCCCCGATGGCGTTCATGTACCGTCACTACCTCAAGGTGACGGCCTTCGGTCTCGAGAACGTTCCGGCGCAGGGGCGAGGGCTCGTCGTCGCCAACCACTCCGGCGGGATCGGCGCCGACGCCGCGATGATCTTCACCTCGCTGTTGCTCAACGATGAGGCGCCCCGCCTCGGCCAAGGGATGGCGGAGTACTTCTTGACGCGTTCGCCCTTCGCCGGACCGGCGCTGCGCAAGCTCGGCCACCTCACGGGCCTGCCCGAGCACGGCGAGCAACTGCTGAACGACGAGCGGTTGGTGGTGGTGTTCCCGGAAGGCGCGCGCGGCGCCGGAAAGCTCTACAAGGACCGATACAAGCTCGTTCGCTTCGGAACAGGGTTCGTGCGACTCGCCCTCAAGACGGGGACACCGATCATCCCGTGCGCGTTCATCGGAGGCGAGGAGGCGTTTCCGCAGCTCTTCCACATCAAGTGGCTCGCAAAGCTGCTCAACGGGCCGTTCGTTCCGATCGCGCCCCAGTTGATCTTCTTCCCGTTGCCAGTGGCTTGCCAGGTCTACTACGGGCCGCCCATGCACTTGGAGGGGGATGGCTCCGAGCCCGACCATGTCATTCGGCAGTACATCGAAGAGATTCGTCACGCGATGGAGCGGCTGATCAGCACAGGACTCGACGCGCGGCCGCGCTCGTTCATGTTGGAGCGGATGCCGGACCCGGAGAAAGAACGCAGGCCATGAAGATCTTGATCACCGGCATCAGCGGAACGCTGGCTCGCGGTGTTGCGTACCGACTGGTTCGTCGCGGGCACGAGGTCATTGGAATCGATCGCCGGCCTTGGCCCGACGTACCTGAAGGCGTCGAGATGCACCAGGTCGACATCCGAAAGCGCCCGGCGGAAGACGTGTTTCGAATCTCTCGGCCGGACGCGCTCGTTCACATGGCGACGGTCACCCACTTCACGACTGACACCGAAGAGCGCTACCGAATCAACCTCGGCGGCACCCGCAAGCTGTTCGAGTACTGCCACGAGTACGGCGTGAAGCAGGCGGTGTGCGTCGGTCGCCACACAGTGTACGGCGCGTCACCGGATTCCCCGCTCTACCACACCGATGCGAAACA
>QMMB01000196.1 GCA_003647035.1 Deltaproteobacteria bacterium
AGGACTTGTTCGAAGGCGAATGGTGGGTTGCCCAAACCGTGATCGAGGCTGACGCCGACGCCAGCGGACCCACGTGGACCGGCGACATGGGGTGGGCTGACCTCGCCATCGACAACAACGGGCAGTCGGGAACGCTCGGGCGTATCCGCTGGGTCATCGACCAAGACTTCTTGTTTGCCTTTCGAGCGTTCGAGCTCGTCGATGGCTCGAACACCGACGGCGCCAACGACGCGTACCGGGGGCAGCCCCTCGCTGCTTTCGAGATCATCGACCATATCGACGTGCGTCCCCAGTACAACCCCGTGACAGGGGAAACCCGGAACGTGATCGAAGAGGATACCGAGGACCGGCGCTGGTACGAGCGCGAATTCATGCGTGTGAATTGGTCCAAGAACCACGTTCGCTCGTTCTATTTCGCAGCCGAGCTTCCGGCGTTAGGCGATTGGACGCTCGAGCCTGGAGAGTTTTTCATCCAAGATCGTGCGGCTCACTGCACCGGGGAGGGCGAAGAGGAGCAGTGCAGCTTCCCCAAGTCGTGGGAGCCTCAGTTCGTGACTGTGGGGGAAGACCCTGCCTACCGATTCGCCTACGAATGGCCGGAGGGCAGCGAAGACATCACGCACTACATGAGCTTCGTGACCTTCATGAACCTTTCTCCAGGCGACGTCTGCCTCCAGACCAGCGGCGCGCCATGCCAGACGCTGTCAATTCCGCACCGCTTGGCTTTCCTTCGAGTCCCACCCGACCATCAATACGCAGCCGCGACTCAGACTCATGAAGAGTTCGACCGCTTCGGAGTGTTTCGGACAAATCAGCGCACGTACTTGCGCGCCGACCAGGATAGCGTGACGCGACGTTGCGATCGCAACATCGATTGCGGCATCGGGGGCTACTGCGACGTTCAACAGCACGTCTGCGCAGGGGGCCTCGGCGAAGACTACGGCGAAACGGACGCGCTCACGTTCCTCCGTCCGCGACACAACCTATTTCAGGAGTCGTTGACCGATCAGGCATGCAGTGTCGACTGGGAGTGCGACGGCCGGTTCCTCGATGCCCCGGGCACCGGTGGTTCGGTTTGCGACCGAGTGGCGCGGCGATGCACGATCCCCATGCGCGACCGCGTGCCGCGACAACTGGATAATGGGCCGGGCGCGGTCGCCTATTATCTGACCGAGGGTTTCCCGGCGCATTTGGTGTCTCCGGCCATGGAGGTCATGGGCAACTGGAATGAGGTGTTCATGCGTGGGTGGCGCGCGGCCCGCGACGAGGCGCTTCCGACCTACGGCCAAGTGAGTGTCTCCTGCCAGACGGTCGACCCCACGCGCTATTGTTTCTGCGGCTCGCCCGACGATGTCGGCGGCACATGCCGCGGAAAGTACGACCCCTTCGTCAGCCCCGAACAATGGACGATGCTCGGGGTGACCGACCCCTATCAGTGCCACGTCGAGAATCTGGAGTTCGCAGAGCCGCAGACGCCGACCAGCTACGACGACTATCCGCTGCCGCAGACCTACCGATATCGCTTCGTGGGTGACGAGTGTCTCATCGTTCTTCGGCCCAATGTATGTGACTGGCATCGTACCGACGCCACGCAGCAGTGTGACGACGTCCTCGACGACGAGGGTGAGCCCATCGTTTGGGAGCAGCTGGGCGACATCCGATATCAGTTCGTCAACTACATCGATCAGGCCAGCGGTTTGCGTTTCAGCGGCGTCGCTAGTCCTCTCGCCGACCCGACCACGGGTGAGCTCATCGTTGCCAACGCTAGCCTTGCTGCGACCAGCATCGAAGCCATGGCGACGAGGGCACTGGAGTATTTTCCGGTTCTGCGGTGTGCCCACCCGAGCCTCGGATGTGAACCAGGGGATGAGGCTGCCGCAGAGCGGTACCTCAGCGGAGAGAATCTTCGCGGCTACTTCTCTCGCCTCGGAAGAACCGAACACCCGCAGGGGCTCGCCGCGTCGGGTTCCGACGGCTTCAGCATCGACGATACGAGCCGCCCGGCGCTTCCGGTGGGTGTCAACGCAACGCTCCGTGCTGTCATGGAGCGGGCGGAGGACCGCATCGATCGGCTCCACGGCCAAGAGGGCCGCGCGCAGATCCTGAGCGATCGCATGCGGCGCTTGGCCGGCACCTCGATCGAACAGAAGCTCATGGGGTCGCTCGGTGTGAACGGGTCCGACGCACTCAACCGGCATTTCGATCACGGCCAAACCAACGTCTTCGGCATCACCCCACAGGCGAGCGTCTACGACGAGGATGTCCTCGACCAGATCTCTCCTTTCCGCGGGGCAGGCTTCTCGCGTTCGCTCACCGCGGGGATCGATGCGGAGGACGAGCTCTCATCCCGCAATATCTGCGCTTTGAACGACTCGATCTTCCGGTCACGATACTTCGAGTATTGGGCAGAGGCGTTCCGCGGCAGAGACTCGGCAGAGGCCTCGATCCGCATGCAACAGTTGCAGCTCCGTATGGTCGTGCACCACGAGCTCGGTCACTCCGTGGGGCTGCGTCACAATTTCGCAGGAAGCCTGGATCGCGACAACTACGGTGACGGCTATTTCAACGTCGTCATGGGCGCCTCGACCGAGGCGAGCGATGACCTTCCGTTGCCTCCGCTCACCGCCTACGATCTCGCCGCCGACGGTTTCGTCGCCGGACCGGACTTCGACGAGTATCTCGCGGCGCTTCGTGACGCGCGCAACGAGCGGGCCCAACGCGGCGCACACAATTACACGACCAGCTCGACGATGGACTACAACGGCGATACAGCCGACACGCAGGGGCTTGGACGCTACGATGTGGCGGCCACCGTGTGGAACTATTTCGACCTTCGCGAGGCGTACGACCTGCGCGGCGTGGTCGGGGGCGTGAAGACACCGACCAACGGTCCGTTTCAGGGACTCGCGCGCTCTCACGAGGTGGATAGGGTTTGGTGGCGTTCGTACCGTGGTGGCGAGAGCTGCAGCGCCGATGCGGATTGCCCCGCTTCGCAGGCCTCGGGGGCGCTGCGCAACGGGCAGCCCGTGTACCAACGTTGCGTGCAGAATCCACGAAACGTGTTTCCCCAAGAGCGATGCGGCGGCCAATCGGACTGCGTCTGCTCGAGCTTCGACGCCGACGTCGATGACTATGCAGACTTTGCGGCCTATCTCGACGGCGCGAGCAGCGATAGGAACTACGCGCCGGTTAGCTACTTGTTCTGCCCCGACGACCGTACCAACGACATCTCCTGGTGCAGTCGCTTCGATGCCGGGGAGAGCTTCCGAGAAGTGATCGACCACTATCGCCGCTCCTGGGAAGAGCGATACCCGGAACAGTACTACCGACGATTCCGCCGTGATGGCGCGCGTGACGGAGGCTCGATCCCGATGGTTCGGGACGCGGCGAAGATCTATCAGCACCTGTTCTTTCGCTTCAACTTCGAGCCTGGCTTCTCCCTGAACTCCGGTCCGCTCGGTTTCGACGATCAGTTTTTGGCGTCGATCGACGCCATGAACTGGTTCATCGAGATCGTGAATCTCCCCGACGCAGGCTCGTACCAATATGACGCCGCCGAGAACACCTATCGATGGCTCGGTGAGCCGATCGACCTGCCCAGCGCCGATCTGAGCTTGTTGCCCGGACAGGGCTTCGGGATGTGGACGAAGTACCAGGACGGATACTTCGGATTCTTCCGGCCAGAGCGCGCTGGCGTTTTCTACGACAAGTTCTATGCGTTACGGGCGCTCGCAATTCGCGACTGGGGTCTGAGCTTCACCATCGATGAGCGCTACTTCATCAACTTCTACGACCTCTTCCAGACCGAGATGACCGAGTTCTTCGGCGGACTGATCCTCCAGGACGAGAGCTGGTTCGCGCCGAGACTAGCGATGGAAGATGGGGAGCCCGTCGTTCAACACATGAGTTGGTACCGCGGCTTGGCGTTGGGCGAGTGCATCGAGGACGGCACGCGCGTGCCATGTCGGGGCAGTCAACGCGATGTCTACCCTGGGCCGGCGATCGAGGGGACGACCAATGAGGTTCTGCGAAGCTGGGCCGCGATCCTCGCCCTCGCACAGTTCCCCGTCTATTACGACACCAGCTTCGAACAGCGGCTCCTCGTGTTCAAGGCGGGCAGTGGCTCCGGCTTCAGTATCCCCGACATTCAGTCTGACGGGAGCCCGACCTGTGTGTACGGGACGGACGGCCTCGGAGCGGGTCACGTCGTCGTCGATCCAAACGTCCCGAACGATTGCGACGCGGCGGAGGACGCCGACTATGTCGTCTTCGAGTCGAATCGCTTTCGAACTCCTTACGTGGCTGTGAAGATCCGGCCGAGCCTTGAACTGAACCTGGAGGAAGAGCAGGTCGGTTTCCAGTTGCTCAAGCGCCTCGTCGACCTGCAAAACGAAGCCCAAGTGCTCGATCCGACCGATCCTGCCCGCGCCGACAAGCTTCAGGAGTTGCAGCATGGCGAATCATTCCTCGAATACCTGATCGAGCTCCAGACAGAGTACGGGATCAGCAACTTCTTCTGATGGCAGGCCCCTGCGGGTACACTAAGATCCTGTGATTGGGGGCTCCGTTGCCGGACAAGGACGACCTTCTTCGACAATATCGAACGATGATGGTGATTCGCCGCTTCGAAGAGGAGGCGGCACGCAATTATGCCAAGGGCAAGGTTGGCGGGTTCCTTCATCTGTACATCGGGCAGGAGGCCATCGCGGTGGCTGCGGCGGAGGTCCTCGAAGATCGCGACTACATCTTTCAGACGTATCGCGATCACGGTATTGCGCTTGCGCGCGGAATGGCCGCCGACGTGGCGATGGCAGAGCTGTTCGGCAAGGACACCGGGTGCTCGCGGGGCTTCGGTGGTTCGATGCATCTTTTCGACGTCGAGCGCGGCTTCCTCGGTGGCTGGGCGATCGTCGGTGGCCATCTGGCTCTCGCGGCGGGGACGGCATTCAAGTCGAAGTACGCCGGGGAAGACCGCGTCACGATGTGTTTTTTCGGGGAGGGTTCGACCAACATTGGCGGCTTCCATGAGGCGATGAGCCTGGCGGGCCTGTGGAAGCTCCCGGTCGTCTTCGTGTGTGAAAACAATCAGTACGCCATGGGCACCCCACTCGAACGAACCAGCCCACTCAAGGATCTGTCGATCAAGGCCAAAGGCTACGGGATGCCTGGCGATCGATTCGAGGGCCACGACGTCGCGGTGGTACAAGAGCGCCTTGCCAAGGCAGTCGACCGAGCGCGTTCGGGCGGAGGGCCGACGTTCGTCGAGATTCAAACCTACCGGTTCCGCGGCCACTCGATGAGCGACCCGGCGAAATACCGGAGCCGCACCGAGCTCGAGCAACGCAAGCAGCAGGATCCGATCGTCGTAGTGCGCGAAAGACTCATGGGACTTGGCATCGACGAGAACACCCTCGATGACATCGATATCGAAATCGATGAGGAGACCGACGCGGCGGTGCGCTTTGCCGATGAGTCGGCGCCCGCGCTCGAGGACGTGATGATGAGGACTGTGCTGGCTCCGGAGGACGGCGCGTGAGGGAGATACGCTACAGGGAGGCGCTCCGCGAAGCGATGTTCGAAGAGATGGAGCGCGATGAGAGCGTGTTCCTCATGGGCGAGGAGGTCGGCCACTACCAGGGCGCATACAAGGTGTCGGAAGGCTTGCTCGAGAAGTATGGAGAGCGCCGCGTCATCGACACTCCGATCGCGGAGGCCGGTTTCGCGGGAGTGGGCATTGGAGCGGCGATGGTTGGCCTCCGGCCGATCATCGAGTTCATGACCTGGAATTTCTCGTTCGTCGCCTTTGACCAAATCATCAGCAACGCCGCCAAGGTTCACCAGATGAGCGCCGGCAAGATTCGAGTGCCGATCGTGTTTCGCGGGCCGAACGGCGCCGCGAAGCAGGTCGCTTCACAGCATAGCCACAGCGTGGCGCCGTTCTACGCCCATATTCCGGGCCTCCATGTCATTCAGCCGAGCACCCCTCGGGACGCGAAGGGCCTCCTCAAGAGCGCGATCCGCAGCAATAATCCCGTCATCTTTCTCGAGGGCGAGACTCTCTACGGTGTCAAAGGGGAGGTGCCGGACGAAGGCGTCGACGAGCTCATCCCGATCGGCCAGAGCCGCTTGGCCCGGGCCGGGACGGACTGCACGATCGTCACGTGGGGCCGTCCCTACTACACGGTGCTGGCAGCTGCCGAGAAGCTGGCCGCCGAGGGCATCGAGTGCGAGGTCATCGACCCGCGCA
The DNA here is from genome assembly GCA_003647035.1 of Deltaproteobacteria bacterium. Lineage (GTDB taxonomy): Bacteria > Myxococcota_A > Polyangia > Polyangiales > Houyiibacteriaceae > SG8-38. Next base: position 6,248 of record QMMB01000196.1, read on the forward strand.
CCCTTCGACCTCTCGACACCGAGCTGATGGTGCAGAGTGTGAAGAAGACCAATCGTTGCGTGGTGGTTCACGAACACTGGCCCTATGGCGGTCCTGGTGCCGAAATCGTCGACCGGCTTCAGCGCGAGGCGTTCGACCATCTCGACGCGCCGCTAGAGCGAGTGACCGGGCTCGACGTGTCCATGCCCTACGCGGCCAATCTCGAGAACAAGGTCCTTCCAACCGAGGAGCGAGTGATCGACGCCGTCAAGCGCGTCAGTTACGCAAAGTAAGCCATGGCCAAGATCATCGGATTACCCAAGCTCTCCCCGACGATGGAAGAAGGC
>QMMB01000197.1 GCA_003647035.1 Deltaproteobacteria bacterium
CGCATCGAATGATCTGCTTCGCAAGGGAGATTGGATCGAGATGCCCGACTACAACGCCGACGGCGACGTGACCCAGATAGGGCTAACCACCATCAAGGTGCAGAACTGGGACAAGACGATCACGTCGATCCCGTCCTATGCGATCATTACGGCTAGCTTCAAGAATTGGCGCGGGATGAGCGAATCCGGTGGGCGGCGCATCAAACGCGCGATCCAAATCGACATGAACAGTGTTGAGTTCTGCACGCAGGACATGATCGATCGCTTTCGCAGGATCGACGACCTGAAAGGTTACATCGACGAAAAGCAAAAGGAGCTGCAGGATTGGAATGCGAAACGCAAGATCGACGACAGTGTGCTCGTCAACGGCCGGCGCATGACGAACCTCGGGACGTTTCGAGCTTACCTAGTCTCGTATCTTCGAAACCATCCGATGATCAACCAAGACATGACTTTTCTAGTGCGCCAGCTGCCACCGGCCGCTGACGGTTTGCCGATCGAGATCTATGTGTTCAGCGGCGACAAACGCTGGGCGGCGTACGAGGACATCCAATCGGACATCTTCGATCACATCTTGGCGGTGATCCCGGAGTTTGACCTACGGGTGTATCAACATCCAAGCGGGAAGGACGTTCAGGAAATCGCTTCGTTGGGACAAGGGCTCGGTGCAGCCCGCCCGAATCGGGGGGGGTTAGGCCCGTCTCCATCTGGGGAACGTCGGTAACCTCGAGACCGAAACGGAGCACTTGCCCGTACGGATTCGAACCTCTCCCTCTTAGGCGAGCTGCGACTCGTCGCAGAAGTCGGCCCGTTCGGGAGTCCGAATTACGCGGTACTAGATGCTATGTCGCGTTGCGAACCGCGCGGAGAGGGCCTTTGAATTGGCTATGCTCCCGGAAGCAAGCGTTTGCAGGGCTGCATTGGGGGCATCGTGGAGGGCATCCGATTCCCGAAGTTCGCCGCGCCTCGCATGGGCGCCCGCTATCAGTTCCACACGAGCTGAGCTGCCATACGCAGGCCCGGTTTGTTTGCCAGCTTGGTCGCATGGTAGGGTCCGCGCCCTCACCTTAACTAAGCTTGGAGAACACCAAATGAAAAGAATCGGCATGCTGCTGCTAGGGAGCGCGCTTGCGTTGTCGTCCGGGTGCGGAGGGGACGATCAGCTCGACTGCCGGGCCGACGGGGCGGATTGCACGCTGAGCGAGGCAGCGGCCCAGGCTGGGGTGCTGATCGGAGCCGCATTCAATGAGAAGGACGACCCAGAGTACCTTCCTGCGTTGATCAAAGACTTCAACAGCGTGACCCATGAGGGCGCGATGAAATGGGGTGCGACCCAGCCCGAATATGGGGTGTTCAATTTCGACAAGGCGGACGCGATGATGGAATTCGCAGGGGCCAATGGCATGACCGTGCGCGGACACACGCTCATCTGGGAGCAAGCCAGCCTCGACGCCACCCCCGAGTACGTGACCGCGATCACCGATCCCGAAGCGCTGAGGACGCTCATGGCCGACCACATTCGGACCGTGGTGGGTCACTACCGAGGTCGCGTCGATGCATGGGACGTCGTCAATGAGCCCTTCGAAACGGCGGGCTCGCAGGTGTACGAGAACATTTTCTACCAACTGCTGGGCCCCGGCTACATCGCCGAAGCCTTCGAGTTGGCGCACGAGGCCGACCCTGACGCCACACTGTTCCTCAACGAAGCGTTGGTCAGTAATGCTGGAGCCAAGTTCGATGCGCTGCTCGCATTGACGGCCGACCTGCTCGACCAGGGCGTTCCGCTCCATGGCGTCGGCCTCCAGGGGCACTTCATTACAGGAGGCCCCAACCACGACGAGCTCCGCACCAACATCCAGAAACTGGCGGCTCTAGGCGTCGTCGTCGAGCTCACCGAGGTCGACATCGTCCTGCGGGGAACGGGAGACGAAGCCACGCGTCTCGAGCGGCAGCGCCAGGACTACTTCGACCTGGCAAGTGCATGCGTAGCAGTAGACGCGTGCAAGCGAATCACATTCTGGGGTTTCACAGACCGCCATACGTGGATCGATAGCTTCTTTGGACCCGGCTTCGCACCCTTGCCACTAGACGAGAACTACGAACGCAAACCCGCTTACTTCGGGGTGCGCGATGGGCTGCTAAGCGGACCGTGACCTCCTCGGTCCACCTTGCACGCGATCGGACCGGGTCGGATCTTTGGATCTTTTTATGCGCCAACCACGGCCTTAGCTATCGCAGCGTGTACAAATGGCGAAGGTGAATCGACATCTTCAGCCATCTGTGCAGCGAGCCACTGCTCACTGCCTGCCTCTAACATAGCCGCTCGTTGGGCCTCGAGAACCTCTCGACAATAGGGGATCATTCCCTGAAAGTGCGTGTAGAGCACGGCAAGCGTAGCCAGCGCCTCGATGCCCTTGCTGTTGTTGAAGAGCACCTTTGTGAAGGCCTTCCAGAACGGACCACGCATGGAGGGATTCTTGGTGGCACGCCAACACAACCGTACAAACGTTCGCATATTCCGCGCGAAGATCCTCCATCCGGGAATCAGATTTGGCACGGTGTCGAGTCGACAAGCGACGTCGGCGCACCGCGCAAAGTAATTGGCAGGGTTGTAGGAGTACTCCATGATCTCGAGCAGGTCGGACACCAGCGTGGCCGGGTCCCGCTGCGGAACGAACTGGACGCCTGCTGAGATTTGGTCGCGGGCAATGTCGCCATTGGCGGTCTTCGGCAGGTCCACTCGGGCCGCTGGAAACAGGCGGCCTTCGCGCTCGAGACGTTTGGACATCCCGGTTCCAGGCAGCGGGTAGATGATCGATGACATGACCCACGGAATCGACGTCTCTTCGATGCAGGCGATCACCTGCTCTTTGATGTCGTCGGGCTCACCGTCCATGCCCAGCAAGAAACCAGAGTGCACAGTTGCACCAGCGATCCTGTAGATACGGTCGACCGCCTCCGCGATGGAGAAACCGGTGTTTTGGGGCTTCGATGCCGTGATCAGGGCCTCTTCGGACGGCGTCTCGATGCCCACGAGGAAGTACTTGAAGCGCGCCTCGCGTAGCAGCTTCAGCAGCTCCTCGTCTTTGGCGATGTTGAGCGTCATGCTCGTCGAGAACGTGAACGGATACTTGTGATCCTTCTGCCATTGTGACAGCGCTCGAAGCATCACCTTGGCCTTCTTCATGTTGCCAGCAAAATTGTCATCGAAGAAGTCGAGCTGACCGCGGTATCCAGTGGCATAGACGACGTCGAGCTCTCCCAAGAGCTGCTCGGGCCGCTTGAATCGATACCCATCGAAGATGTCGATCACATTGCAGAACTCACAAGTGTACGGGCACCCGCGCGAGTATTGAAGCGCCAGATAGAGGTAGTCGCTATGCCTGATGAGGTCGAAGCGAGGAGGCGGCGCGTCGCCGATATCGGCCATGCCATCGGCTGCGATGACCAGGCCCTCTGGGCGATCCCCGTTTTCCAGGAGAGCCACGAGCTTGGGCACTGTTTTCTCTGCTTCGCCTACACAGAGAATGTGGGCTCCGCCTTCGGCATAGGGCGTAGCATTGACCGTCACATCCGCACCCCCGAGCACCACGATGTTGCCCAAACCCCTGGCCCGCGTGATCAGCTCCAGTGCCCGGCTTCGGCTGACGATCTTGCTGCCCATCAAGACCACGTCAGCCCACTCGAGATCCTGGTCGGTGGTCAACTCCACATTCTCGTCGACCAACCTAAGCTCCCACGTCTCGGGGAGCATCGCTGCAACCGTCAGGAGCCCCAAGGGCGGCGTCATGTAGCGGGTTCCGGTGATCTCGCAGACGTTCTCGAAATTCCAGAAAGAGAAGCTCTCGAATTTGGGCCAGATGAGCAAGGCGTTCATGGGACATCCTGTTTGGCGGGCAGGTATAGCCGGCCTGTTTGGACGGATAGTAAACTCAAAAGCTCTCTTCGCAACGGCGGAAGTCAATACAAAAGTGATGCGCAGGCTTTGCGTTCTGCAAGTGGCTAGCGCATTACTTGCGCGCACGAAACCTTTCCCAGGCACGACTTCGGGAGATCGACGACGCGCTTCGTCGGGTCGTGTTCGGCGTGTCCCGAAATGACCAATCATTGTCCGGCTGCCACCTGTGCCCCCGCCTCACTGGCGAGCAGGCTGTGAGTAGTAGGAGCGGCCCGAGACGACCTCGGTGCTGAAGTGCACGGAGGACGCCTATGGAATTCGAGAAGATCGAGCTCAACCCCCAAAGTGCGGTGATCCAGCGCCGCGTCGAGGCGGTCGTGAACAGTCTTGTCCGTGGCTACGACGGGGTGATGGGGCGCCTCCACCTCGGAGGTCGCAAGGGCGACTACGACGATATCCACTACGAGTTCAACGGTGGCGCTAAGGATCAGCTCCGCAAGAAGCATTACGACAAGAGCATGCGCCTGCTCTGGAAGGCGGAGGAACAGGCTCCCTGGCTCGACTTCCGCGACTGTACGGCGGAGGAGCTCACTCTCCTGAGCATGGCCGAGAAGTCTATGGACAGGGAAGAGCTGCGGGAGCTCAAGCGGGTTCGCAGCGAGGAGTTCCGCGACACGATCATGAGCGAGTACACGGAACGCGAGCGGCAGGCGATCGTCAACGTGCTCTCACTCATCGGCCACGGCGAGGCTTACGCCTGGCTGGTCTCCACGGAGCTGCTGAACGAGGTCAAGAGCACCGGGGCGCGTGGCGCGCTCACGATGCAGGTCCTGGAGGAAGCGAAGCACTTCATCGTTCTCCGCGAGTTGCTCCAGGCCTTCGAGTGCGAGATCCCACGGATGTCCATCTGGGAGTACCTGTTGCTCGAACGCGGCTTCAAGTCGAAGGGAGTCGAAAAGTTCTTCGCCATGAACGTGGTGGTCGAGGGATTCGCCCTGGGCTTGTTCGGAATGATGAGCACGCTGCCTGGTCTCGAGATCCTGCGGTTGTTTCATCGGGACGAATCGCGACACACGGCACTGCCGACGAACTATCTCAAGGAATTCCCACTGACCGCGTGGCAGAAGAGGAACCCCTTCGCCCGGGCTCATCGGTTGAGTCTGATACTGCCGCTCATCCCGGCGGTGGCGCTTGGCGAAGAGGATCTCGCCGAGCTCGGAATCGACGCCTTCGACTTCGCCGGAGCTACCGCCCGCAAGGTCTTGCACCTATCGGATCGAGTGGGCTTCTCGTTCCCCATCTCCACATCGGCACTCTCGTCGGTGCTGAATGCAGCGTTCAATGCCGTCGCGAGCTACACCCGTGCCGAGCACACGAAGAAGGACTACCTCCAGGCCGAGACGACACGCGGCGAGGCGGAGCTCGAGGTCGAGGCGGAGGTTTTCGGTCTGAAACGGCAGCGCAAGTCGACACAGGGCAACGCGCAAGCCACCGCTCCGGTGTAAGCGCGTCACTGAGCGTCCCGGAACTCCTGGGGTGACCGTCCGGTCCAGCTTCTGAAAGCTCTTCCGAAGTTGGACTGATCGCTGTAACCCAGGCGATCCGCGATCTGATAGATGGTCCGGCGGGTCGTCCGAAGGTACTGGAGCGCCAACTCCTCCCTCACGCTGTTTAGGATCGCCTTATAGGAGGTGCCCGCGTTTCGCAGCCGCCGACGCATCGTCCGCGGTGAGAGCCCGAGAGTCTTGGCCACGTGGTCCAGGTTGGGGTGCAGGCGGTCCATCTTCAACAACTGGGCGCGTATCCGCTGCTCCAGGTCGTCGCTGCTCTCGATCGCGGCCAGTTCCTCGTCGCAGCGCTTCGTTGCCAGCTTCTTTGCGGCCTCGTCCGCAAGCGGAAGCCGCGTCTTCAGCAGCCGCGCGGCGAAACGCATCTCCATCGCTTCCGCACCGAAAACCAATCGGCAATCGAAGGCCTTCCGGTACTCCTCGACGTAGTCCGGCTCCTCGTACGGAAAACGCAACTCCTCGAACTCGAACTCGTCGTGAGTGAGGAAACGTGCAGTCGCGTGGAGGGCACCGACGGTAGTCTCCAAGATGGTGGCGCGCACCTCGCCCAGAACGGCCGCTTCATCGATGCGCAGCGTCGCGATGCCCTTGTTCACCGAGAGCTCCGCCACCAGCACGGGAATCCGGGTCGGGACGAAGCGGGTGACGAAGGAGAGCGCCTCTTCCAGAGTCTCGCTGCTCATGGCGGCGTATCCGAGCAGTCCATGCGTCGTGATAGGGAGCTGGCCTGCCAGGCGCACCCCCAGCGCCGGATCTCCGCTCCGTGCAACCGCCTGTTGGATCAACAGCTTGAACTGCTCGTACTCGATCCGCGCCTCCGGATCCTCGAGAGCCTCCTGCGAGATCGCCGCCTCCTTCAGCAGCTCCTGGCGGCAGGCCCCATGAGCTTCGGCGAAGCTGATGAAGCTATTGAGATAGTGGGTAGGGACCCGCATGAGGCGCAGCCTTTCGGAGCCCAATGGTAGCAGCGGGCCCCCCGCACACCCACGCTCGGTGTTTCAGGCGCTTGAAACGCTCACCGTGGCCCGCACGATCTGCGCGACGGAGCCGACACGCGCAAGAACTGCGCGTGAAGAGGCTCGCGTTGGGCGTCTTTCCCTAGGGTA
>QMMB01000198.1 GCA_003647035.1 Deltaproteobacteria bacterium
AAGCCAGCCTCCCGTCGACTTGGCCGGGGTGCCGCACCTTGACCTCTTTCATCACCTTCCCGAGGTCCTTCTTGCTCGACAGGCCGAGCTCTTCGATGATCCCGGCGATCGCCTCACGAGTCTCGTCTTCACTGAGCTGCTTCGGGAGGTAGCGTTCGATCACCTCGATCTCGGCTTGCTCCTTGTCGGCGAGATCCTGACGGCCCCCTTCGACGTAGCTCTTGATGCTGTCGCGCCGTGTCTTCACCGCGCGAGACAGCACGACCAACTCGTCGGGATCGTCGAGCGCCAGGAGCTCGGACTTGACCATGCGAAGGGTATCGCGGGTCACTTCGTCCCGTTCGAGCATCGCCTTTTTGAGGTCGGCATTGATCTGTTCCAGGAGTGCCATGGCCGAAGCCTGTGCGCGCCGGCCTATCCGCGCAACGCCTCGACGACCCGCAGTGCATTGCCGCCGAGGATCTTCCGAATGCGAACATCGGACCAGCCTCGGTCGAGCATCTCCTGGACTGCCCGCGGAAGGGTCCAGAGTCCCGGCAAGTCCTTGGGTGGCGTGATGGCCCCGTCGAAGTCCGTGCCGATCGACGCATGGTCCTCCCCGACGGTGTCCACGATATGCGCGAGATGATCGACCATGGTGGCCACGGTGACCGCGCGTCGGCCGAGGAACGCGGCCTGCAACATGACCCCGACGGTACCACCGGTGTCCGCCACGACTCGCAACTGCTCGTCGGTGATGTTTCGCCAGTGCTCGTAGACGCCGGCCAATCCTGTGTGCGTGACCCATAGCGGCTGGGTCTTGTCGTGCACCTCGACCGCGTCGAAAAAGCCTTTGCGGCTGATGTGAGCGAGGTCGACCCCTACGCCAAGCTCGTTGAGCCGTTCGATGTATACCCGACCGAGGTCGGTTAGCCCGGCACTACGCCTCGACCCAGGCGCGCTCGACGCCCCAAGCCGCGACGAGGTCAGGTGCATGACCGTGACGAACAGTACGGAACCGTCGGCGAGCAGGTCCAGAGACGCGATGTTCTCGTCGAGCGCGTTGCCGCCTTGAATCCCGATGAAGGCGGCGTGGTCGCCCGCAGCTCGTGCAGCACGGAACTCTCGCGCGGTGCGAACGTGTGTGACCCCGGGCGCATTGTCGAGCAACGAGCGAAGCACTTGCAGGTTCTTCTCGAGCGCGCGTTGGCGCCCGCTGGCCGACCGCAGCGGATTGGTGGTGATGAACCAGGCCGCGCCACCAAGGCCGATGTCGCGCGCCGTCGGGAAGTCGGCATGGCCGAAAAAGCTCCGCCCCAAGACCCCGCCCCGGTGCGTCCGATTGAGGTCGTATCCGAAGACCCGGTGCCAGATGAACGACTCGATGTGGAGGTCGATCGCATCGGAGCCGTGGAACAACTCGACGGCCTCCTCGGTGACTCCCAGCTGTCGGGCGGTGTCGCTGACGTCCATCGGAACGCTTCCCTAACACGGCCCGGAGGAGATCGCTGTGATCCCGGTCAGTTGGCCGAAAATCCTCCTAAAACCCGCTTTGTAAAGTGCTTGTAAACGCTTGTTTTTGCACGCTTTCCGTTGACTCGCAGGTGCTTTCAACCCACAGTCAGCGTTCCCGGCTAGTTAACTTGTAAACAGCCGAGGCAGAGAAAGGACAAGAGATGTTGTCGTCGACCACAACAGCGGCGAGCGGCAAATCCTCGGATTTGCTGAGCTCACGCTCGATCAAACACGTGGTGATCCTCGGTGCCAATGGCGCGATGGGCCTTGGTAGCGGGGCACTGTTCACCACAGTCGTACCCAGGGTGACCTTCTTGGCGCGAACCAAGGAGAAGGCAGACGGCGGACTTGCCGCGGCGGTGAAGATGGTGCGGTCGAGCACCGTGGCCTCGAGAGTCGATACCGGAAGCTACGATGCGGACTTCGATCGCGTGGTCGCGGAAGCGGACCTGATCTTCGAGGCGGTAACCGAGCAACTCCCTCTCAAGCAGGAGTTCTTCGACCGCATCGACAAGGTCCGCCGGCCGGATTCGATCGTCGCCACCGTAACCTCTGGGCTGTCGATCAATCAGCTTGCCGAAGGGCGGAGCGATTCCTTCCGAAAGCATTTCCTCGGCTTGCACTTTTTCAACCCACCGAACGTAATCGTCGGCACGGAGTTGATCGCCGGCAAGGATACCGATCCGAAGCTGGTGGACTTCCTCGACGCCTTCTGCACGAAGCGCCTCGGGCGCGCGATGGTGCGGACGGCGGATACTGCGGGCTTCGCGGGCAACCGAGTCGGCTTCAAGCTTCTCAACGAGTGCGCGATCCTCGCCGAAGAGCACGGGCCGCTGCTCATCGACGAGCTGGTTGGTCCGTACACCGGCCGCGCGCTGACGCCGCTTGCGACGATCGACCTCGTCGGTTGGGACATCCACCGTGCGATCGTCGACAACATTTACGAGCTTGCTCCGGATGAGGCGCACGAGACGCTGAAGCTTCCGGGGTTCATGGCCGATTTGATGGCGAAGGGTGTGCTGGGTAGCAAGACCGGTGGCGGCTTCTTCGGTCAAGATGACGCGGGCGGGCGAATCGTGCTCGACCCCAAGACCCAAAATTACGTGGCAAAGTCCTCTCTCTCGCGCCCGGACCTCGGCTTCATCGAGGAGATTTCGAATCTGCACCGGGTGGGTCGCTACGTCGACGGCATGCGCGCCTTCGCGGCCGCCACCGGGCCGTACGCTGCCATCGCGCAGAAGGTCATCGCTGGATACATCAGCTACTCGTTCCATCGAGTCGGCGAAGTAACCGACGACATCTCCGGGATCGACCGCATCATGGGCTACGGCTTCAACTGGGCGCCACCGAGCGTCCTGGTCGACACGATCGGCCTCAAGCCGACCATCCAGATGATCGACAAGGCAGGCCTTTCCGTGCCGCCAGCACTTGCAAACGCCCAAGAGGGCACAACGTTCTTCGATGACCCACAGGTCAACGTGGGTAAGTTCTTCGTTGCCGCGTGAGCGAAAGGTTTTGGTGAAAAAGATGGCACAGGTTCCAGAAGTTTACGTTCTCGGCGGCTACCAGACAGACTTTGCTCGTAACTGGAGCAAAGAGAAGAAACACTTCGTCGCCATGATGCGCGAAGCGGTGCTTGGCGCGCTCGACGAGACACAGATCGAACCCAGCGAGATCGAAGTGGCTCACACCGGCAACTTCGCCGGAGAACTCTACAGCAAGCAGGGACACCTCGGCGCGTTCTTCTTGGAGATCGACCCGGCGTTCAGCGGCCTTCCCACCGCGCGCCATGAAGCCGCGTGCGCGTCGGGGAGCATCGCGCTCATGGCGGCCTCGGCGGAGATCGAAGCGCACCGTTACGATTTGGCTTGCGTGGTCGGCGTAGAACAGATGAAGAGCGTCGGCCCAGGCGAAGGTGGCGACTTCCTCGGCACAGCAGCTTGGTACGAGCTCGAGGCGAAGGACATCGAGTTCCCGTTCCCGAAGCTCTTCGGCAAGCTCGGCGACGAGTACGACAAGCGCTACGGCATCAAGGACGAACACCTCGCTGAGATCAGCACAATCAACTACGCCAACGCGAAGCTCAACCCGAACGCGCAGACCCGTACCTGGTACATGAACTACGACCACGCGATGAGCCGTGACGAGTTCAACGGCACCATCGGCGGCCGCATCCACATCTCCGACTGCTCCCAGGTGACCGACGGCGCCGCAGCACTGCTGGTGGCCTCGCCCGAGTACGCCAAGAAGTGGGCGGACCGGGTCGGCGTCCCGTTCGAGTCGATCCCCCGCATCAAGGGCTGGGGACACAACACTGCGCGCATTCGCTTCGACGACAAGATCGCCGAGAGCGCCAACTCCGAGTACATCCTTCCGCACGTTCGCAGCACGGTCACGTCGGCCCAGAAGCGCGCCGGCATTGCGGACACCAGCGGAATCGATGCAATCGAAACCCATGACTGCTTCACCACCTCCGAATACATGGCGATCGACCACTTCGGTCTGACCGCCCCCGGTGAAAGCTGGAAGGCAATCGAAGAAGGCGTCATCGCCTTCGACGGCAGCACCCCGATCAACCCGAGCGGCGGCCTCATCGGAGCGGGGCACCCCGTCGGCGCCACCGGCGTCCGCCAAGTCCTCGACTGCCACAAACAAGTCAGCGGCAAGGCAGGCGACTATCAAGTTGAAGGCGCCAAGAACGTCCAAACCCTCAATATCGGCGGCTCCGGCACCACCAGCGTGAGCTTCATTCTCGGAACGTGAGCTGAGGCGCCGGGGTCCGCGGACCCTGGTGGAACCTCCGCCTTGTGCATGTTAGGAGGGCGCCATGCGGTATTCGCGGGCGTTTGTTCCGACGCTGAAGGAAGTTCCCAAGGAGGCGACGATGCCTTCGCACGTGCTCATGCTTCGGGCTGGGTATGCGCGGATGGTAGGCGCGGGCATCTATGAGTTGCTGCCTCTAGGGACGCGAGTCCTCCACAAGATCGAGCAGATCATTCGCGAGGAGATGGACGGTGCGGGGGCGCAAGAGCTTCTCATGCCGACCTTTGTGCCCAGCGCGTACTTCAAGGAGACGGGACGCTGGGAGGCGTACGGCCCCACGCTCCTGCGCATCAAGGACCGCAAGGGCGGCGAGTACCACCTCGCTCCAACACACGAAGAGATCGTCACGGACCTCGTGCGGCGCGAGATCAAGAGCTATCGGCAGCTCCCGCTGAACCTGTATCAGATACAGCTCAAGTACCGCGACGAGCCGCGCCCTCGTGGGGGGCTGCTTCGCTGCCGCGAGTTCATCATGAAGGACGCGTACTCCTTCGACGTGTCGGAGGAAGCCGCGCTAGAAAGCTACGCGCACATGCGGGCGACCTATCACCGCATCTTCAAGCGATTCGGCCTCGACTATCGGGTCGTCGAGGCCGACAGCGGAGCGATCGGCGGCAAGCTGAGCGCGGAGTTCCAGGTGCTCGCACAGACCGGCGAAGACTGGATCGTCGCTTGCGGCGCCTGTGACTACGCCGCCAACGTCGAGGTCGCCCAAGCAGGCCGTGCCAAGCCACCCACGACCTTTTCGAGCGAGGCGGCCCCGCTCGAAAAGGTCGAAACGCCCGATGCGCGCTCGATCGATGAGGTGGTATCCTTTTTTGGCGGTGAAACCACGGCAGCCCACACACTGAAGTCGCTCCTCTACGTCGCCGGCGAGGAGGTGGTGTTGGCGATCGTTCGCGGAGACCACGAGGTCAACGAAATCGGCCTCGCCCGACACCTCGGCGTCGAAGAGGTCCTGCTCGCAGCCGACGGCGCCGTGAAAGAAGCGACCGGCACCGAGATCGGCTTCGTCGGCCCCGTGGGATTCGGGGGGCGCATCGTTGCGGATCCGGACGCCGTTGCCGTACCGAACGCGATCGCCGGCGCGGGAGAAACGCCCTACCACTATAGGAACGTCAACCATGGCCGCGACTTCGAAGCAGGGGTCGTTTCGATCCGCCAAGCCGCATCCGGCGACCCTTGCCCCAACTGCGACGGCGCACTCGAGGTCTACCGAGGCATCGAAGGTGGGCACATCTTCGTCCTCGGGACGCACTACACGGACAAGATGAACGCGAGCTTCCTCGACGAGGAAGGGAGTAGCCGCTCGATCGTCATGGGCTGCTATGGCATCGGAGTAACTCGGCTGATCGCCGCCATCATCGAACAGCATCATGACGAACAGGGTATTCGCTGGCCGGTGAACGTCGCCCCCTACCAGGTGATCATCACCCCGATCGGCAAAGACGAGGCACCCCTCGCGAGGGCCACCGAACTTTACGATTCGCTGCGTGCCGAAGGCGTCGAAGTCCTTCTGGACGACCGACCCGAGCGACCGGGGGTCAAATTCAAGGACGCCGATCTGCTCGGGATCCCCGTCCGGATCACGATCGGGTCTCGCGGCCTGAAGCAAGGCACCGTCGAGCTCAAGAAGCGGACCGACAGCGAGTCCCAAGACGTTCCCATGGATGGCGCGGCCGCCGCGACGCGCGCCGCGTTGGCAGAGCTCGGGGCCTGAGCGCATGCCGGGCTACGACGACGCGTACCACACCGCAAAGTGGCGCACCCTGTGGCTGATGATCGGCTTCGCGGTGCTCGTCGGTGTCGGCATCTTCACGGTCCTGCGACCGGAGCTCGAGGACGAGCCCCAAGAGGAATCCGAGAGATCTCCGGCCCAAATCGAGACCGCCGAAGAGCCACAGGGTGGGGAGTCTCTGCAAGAATGAAGCGTGGGCGGGCCGATTACGTATAAAGAGGGGTGTCGACAACTCAACCTTTGCGTCCCACTTCACAGGTTTGTCATCCTATAGGGGCCGTGGCTCATCGCGGACTCATCGTAGTGGCGTTCGCGGCGGTGCTCCTCGCATCGCCTCCTGCGCCGGTCTACGCATCGCCCGACGTCCCGATGTGCATTGCGGATCAACCACAGGTCAGCATCGCGCCGATCGAGCGGATTCGGTGGCGTGCTCCCATGTGCGGGCCGTACCCGAGCCCATTCCGGGTCGCGGACGCCCAGCCAACGGAAGCGCGCGCGATCGAAG
>QMMB01000199.1 GCA_003647035.1 Deltaproteobacteria bacterium
GGGCACGTGCATCGCGTGTATCACTACACTCGGCACCTCATCTTGAAAAACGGCGGCGACCCGGATCCGGATGATTCGGCCATCGCAGTTGCGGCCGCGTTCCATGACTTGAGCTTCGCGACGGACCAAACGCTCGACTATCTGCCGCCGAGTATCGCGTCTGCGACCGAGCACCTCGAAACCCTCGGCCTCGCGGAGCTCGCGCCAGCGGTCGGACGCATGATCGGCTTTCACCACAAGCTCACTCCGTACCGTGCCGAGGATGCCAACCTCGTTGAACCGTTCCGGCGCGCCGACCTGGTCGACCTTTTCGCCGTGCCCGGGGTAGGGGTTCCTTTCGCGCTTCGTCGGGAGGCGCAGTTGTTGTATCCGAAGTGCGGCTTTCGCGGCTTCGTCTGCCGTACGCTCCTTCTCGGGGCATTGAAACAGCCGTGGCGGCCGGCGCCGATGTTGCGTTGGTAGATCTGCCGGGCGGGCCTCGCTCAGTCGAGCGCGTCGAAGTGCTCGAATGGGTGTTCCATCCAGGCGCTGACGATCTGGTGCATCTTGGCGGCATGGCCTCCGTCGAGGATGCGGTGGTCAAAGGTCGCACCGATGTCCATGACCTTGCGCGCGACGAGCTCTCCGTCTTCGACAACGGCCCTGTCTTCGATGGAGCCTAGCGCGAGCAGCAGCGGCACACGGCTATACGGGACCAACGGCACCAACGCGTACGGTAGCCCCAGCGATCCGACGTTCGTGATCATCACCGAACCGAAGAGGTCCTTGGGCATTCCGGCCCAGGTCATGTCGAGGTTCAGCGTGTAGTTGAGAAAACTCGTCGCTCGGAGCAGCGGGCTTACCGCCCAAGATGGCAGGCGCGCCATCAAATCCCGCGAGGTCTTCAGCGCCTGGTCGCTTCCTTGACGGACGCCGCTCACCTTTCTCTCAAACTCGTCGATGATCTGCTCGAGCGTCTTCTCGTTCGGCTTCTGGATGGTCGCCCCGCTCAGGTCGATCTCGCCCGTATCGGGATCTTTCACCACGACCTGAAAGAACACGCCGATGGTATCCCGAAGATAGATTTGGTTGAAGCGCAGCAGTGCGTTCGCATCGGGCACCTCTTCGAGCACGGCGCCAATGGCCTTGGCGACCATGTGGCTAACGGTGAGACGTTTCCCGGTGTGCTCCCGGAACGCATCGATGTACCGCAACGCCTCGTCCATCTTGATGCTCAACACCCCATACACGGTTGGATCGTAGGGGGTATTCCAAGTTCCGAGAGCGCTCTTGCGAAACGCCGATAGTTGCTTTTTCTTGTGGAGCAGCAGATTCGGCATGAGGCGCATTCTACACTAACCTCACGCTATGACCGAGGACAGGCACGAGCGGATTTACCGTAAGGACTACAAACCATCCGACTTCCTGGTCGATGCCATCGACCTCAGCTTCGACCTTGCCCCCGCCGAGACCCTCGTGAAGGCCAAAATGCGGTTTCGCCGGAACCCGGATCTGCCGGCGTGTAACGGGCCTTTGGTGTTACACGGCGACGAGCTCGCGCTTCGCTCGGTGCGGCTGGATGGCTCCCTGCTCGATTCCGCCGGATTTGAGACCGATTCGCAAGGCCTTCAGATACCGGAGGTGCCGGACAGCTTCGAGCTCGAAACCGAGGTGCTGATCCGTCCCGACGACAACACCAAGCTGATGGGCCTCTACACGTCGAGCAACACGTTCTGTACGCAATGCGAGGCGGAAGGCTTCCGAAGGATCACCTATTACCTGGACCGGCCCGACGTGATGGCGCGATTCACCACGCGCATTGAAGCCGACCGCGCAGCGTACCCGGTATTGTTGTCGAACGGCAACCGGGTCGGGCAGGGCGAGCTTTCTGGCGGGCGCCACTGGGTTCAATGGGAGGACCCCTTCCGCAAGCCCAGCTATCTCTTTGCGTTGGTTGCAGGCGACTTGGTCTGCCATCGCGGCGCGTTCACGACAGCGTCCGGTCGAGAGGTCGCGCTCGAGATTTGGGTAGAGGCCGACAACGCGGACAAGTGCGACCACGCCCTTGCATCTCTTCGGGCAGCCATGAAGTGGGACGAGGAAACCTACGGGCTCGAGTACGACCTCGACGTCTACATGATCGTCGCCGTCAACGATTTCAACATGGGCGCGATGGAGAACAAGGGCCTGAACATCTTCAACTCGAAGTATGTGCTCGCCAAGCCATCGACGGCGACCGACGACGACTACGAGGGAATCGAGAGCGTCGTTTCGCACGAGTATTTCCACAACTGGACCGGCAATCGGGTCACGTGTCGCGATTGGTTTCAGCTCACGCTCAAAGAGGGACTCACCGTTTTTCGCGACCAAGAGTTCTCGGCCGACATGACCTCGCGCGCAGTTCAACGGGTCAAGGACGTGACGCGGCTTCGGACCGCGCAGTTCGCCGAGGATGCCGGCCCGCTCGCGCATCCGATTCGGCCCGAGTCGTACATCGAGATGAACAACTTCTACACGGCGACGGTGTACGAGAAGGGCGCCGAGGTCGTGCGACTCTATCAAACGCTCCTCGGACGCGAAGGATTTCGCAGGGGCCTTCGGCACTATCTCGAGAAGCACGACGGATGCGCGGTCACGTGCGACGACTTCCGCTCGGCGCTAGCCGTTGCCAATGGCGTGGACCTGACCCAGCTCGATCTCTGGTATTCGCAGGCGGGCACCCCACTGGTTCGGGCGCGCGGCACCTGGGACGAGGCGACCGCGGTCTACACCCTCTCGTTCACGCAGTCGCAGCGCGTCTCGCCGGCAGAGCCCACTGCGTCGCCTCTGCCGATTCCGATTCGGGTTGGCTTGCTCGGCGCGGACGGCCAGGACATCGCAGGCGCCGCCCGTACTCTCGAGCTCACCGAGGCCGAGCAGACATTTACCTTCGACAATGTGATCGAACGCCCCGTCGCTTCGCTCGGCCGGGGTTTCTCGGCACCGATCAAGTTGGACGTCGATCGCAGTCACGAGGAGCTCGCCTTCCTGATGGCGCACGACTCCGATTCCTTCAGTCGCTGGGAGGCTAGCCAGGAGCTGGCCCGACGCGTCTTGCTGGGGCTCATCGAGCGTGTCGTCGAGGGTCAGCCGCTCGAGCTCGATGAGGGGCTCGTCCAAGCATTTCGCAAGGTGCTGTCGGACCCGAGTCTCGATGGGTCGATGAAGGCGTTGACCCTGACCCTTCCGTCGGAGGAGCTGCTGGCGCAGGAGCTGAGCGTCGTCGATCCGAATGCGGTTCACCAAGCAAGACGTTTCGCCGTCCGCGAAATTGCTTCGGCGCTCCACACAGACTTGATGCGCGCGTACGAGCAGCATGCGCGCGGCACCGAGGCGGTGGACAAGGTACAGATCGCTCGCCGTCGCATGAAGAATCGCGCGCTGCGATATCTGGTGGCGCTAGAGCAGCCCGAGACAATCGCGATGGCCGTTGAGCAGTTTGGCACCGCTCAGGGCATGACCGACTACGAAGCCGCGTTCTCGAGCTTGATTGACTTGGTCTCACCTGAGACCGACCGCGCGATCGAGGAGTTCTACGAGCGGTGGCACGGTGACGCGCTCGTGTTGGACAAATGGTTTCGTATGCAAGCCATGTCGAGCACACCGGCCGCCTTCGACCGTGTGGTGTCGTTGTCCAAACATCGAGCCTTCAACCTCACCAACCCGAATCGCGTTCGCTCCTTGCTGTATGCCTTTGCCGCAGGCAATCCCGTCGGTTTTCATCGAGCGGACGGCGAGGCATATCGGTTCATCGCCGACCAGATCCTCGAGCTCGACACGATCAACCCACAGGTCACCGCGCGAATCGTCTCCAGCTTCAACCAGTGGAAGCGCTACGAACCGGGCCGCAGCGGGCTGATGAGAAACGAGCTCGAACGCATCGCCTCGCACCCTGGGATCTCGAAGGATGTCTCGGAGATTGTCGAACGAGCCCTGAGTGGCTGAACGCGTTCGCCTGAACGCTAGATGGTCGACGCGCTCTGCTCGAGCTCGACCAGCGCTTCTTCGAGGTGGTCGATCAAACGCTGTGCGCTCGGCACCGACCGGCGGCAAGCGATGATGCCAAAGTCGAGGCTGTCGGCGACGCTCGTCACGGTGATATTCAGCGCTTGGCCCTGCGTCACGATCGACAGAGGGTACATCCCCTCGAGAGGCGCACCGTTCCAGTAGAGCTTCTCGCGCGGCCCCGGGACGTTCGAGACTGTGACATTGAAGGTCGGCCGCGTTCTTCCGGAGAGCCTGAGCAGGTGCGGAAGGACGATGGGCAGCGCAATGATGCTCGTGAAGATCGGGATGGCGGCGCTATTCATGCTCTTGAATACGCGCTTGGCCTCTCCCATCGAGTTTTGGATGGCGCGCAGGCGGTCGAGTGGGTCTCCGATCTCGGTGGCGAGCGTGGCAAACATCACCGAGAAGGAGTTGCCCTCGACCTCTGCGTCGGCCGCGCGGAACGAGACCGGGGTCATCGCCGTGAGCGGCTGATCGGGTAGGGCCCCCTGGTCGATGAGGTACCGTCGCAGCGCGCCGCCCGACATGGCGAGGACGATATCGTTGACCGTGGCGTTGAGCGTTTTGGCGACCTTCTTGATTCGCGGGAGTGACCATGACTGCGCGACGAATCGTCGTGAGCCGGTGACTCTGCGATTCAGCATCGTGAGCGGAGTTTGGAAGGGTGCCATCATGCCGTGCTCGCCGCGGTCCCGTACGGCGGACGCGAACTTGAGCACGCCTCCGAGCGCCCCGGTCGCCGCGGCTATCACGTTACCCGAGGTGGCTGAGCCGTTGCTCTCAGGTCGCGCGCGAGGCGTGTTCCAGGGAGCGGGCATGTCTCGCTCGTTGGGGTCGGCGCTGAGGCAAGCGCGCAGCATTCGCATTGCGCCTACACCGTCGATCATCGAGTGATGCGTCTTCACGTAGAGCGCGAATCGATTGTCTTCGACGCCTTCGATGACGTGCGCTTCCCAGAGTGGCCGGTCGCGATGCAGGCGGGTGCTGTGAAGGCGAGAGACGAGCGAGAACATCTCCCGGTATCGGCCCGGCTTCGGAAGCGCGGAGTGCCGCACGTGGTAGTGGGTATCGAGGTCATGGTCGGTTACCCAGTGCGGCAGACCGAGTCGCCGAAGAGGCCATGCGAGCTTCTGATTGAAAGGATACTGCACGGTATCCGGGTCATCGTTTGCCGTGAATGCTTCGTGCAGCCACTCCTCGTGAGCCCCCTCCGGGTAGCTGAATAAGAGGAGACCGCCCGTGTGCATCGGCATCGTGCGGTTCTCGATGAGCAGGAAGCTCGAATCAACGGTTCCAAGGGGCTTCATGGGACGCATAGAAGTATCCCACCTGGCCTGGTTTTGGTAGTCTCCGCGGCACCAAACAGGAGGGATCGAAACAAATGACTACAATTCTCAGGTACATCGTCATCGGCACGGCAATGCTCGCGCTTACTCTATCGGCCGCGTGCAAGGACGATGCTAGTCCGGCAGCGCAGGAAGTTACGTCCGGCGCAGAGGCAGGCGGCACCGCTGGCGCGGAGGCGGGCGTCGAGGCGGGTATGGAAGACGGCGCCAAGGAGGGCGCGAAGGAAGGCGGCACCGAGGGCGGAGAGGCCGCCGCGACCGAGGTAATGGACTAGTCTTTCAGGCAGCCCCACGATGGAATCGAAGTCTCAGGGGCCCCGTCTGGCTACGGTGGCCGTCAGCGCCGCGCTTGTGTGCGTGGTGTTGGCGGGTGCCGCATACCTTCTTCGCGACGACGTCGCCGAGACCGGCGTTGAAGAGCCGGCGTCCGCGACCTGGACGCCCGAGGATGCCGTTGCGGCGTCGATACTCGGGCCCGTGGTCGCGCGATGCGAAGAGGGCTCCAACGAGGACATTGGGAGCGGTCGCACCAAAACGCGATGCACCGTAAAACGGCATCCAGCGTTCATGCTGGAGGTCATCGGGCAGGGCGACGAGGTGGAGAGAGCCTCCCTGATGGTTCCGATGGCGGGGGATATGAATCAACTGCTCGACCGGATGTTAGTCGGACTCGAGCTGTTCGGTCTCGTGGCCGGCACGCAGCCGGACACCTTCCTGCCAAAAGAATTCCTCGACGCCATCGGCACGGGCGAGACACGTGCCGTCTTTCAGGGACGCCTTTACATGACGCGACCCGTCGCAGGCGTAGGTCTCGTATTCGCGGTGTTGCCCGAGCCCCTAGATTCGGCAGACGACAACTGAGCGGCTACCGCGCCGCCATCTGTCGGACCGCGCGCAAGGCGATGCTCAGGTTCGGGCGTGACACACGTCTGGTGTCGACGGGTTGGCCGTCGATCCATGTACCCAAGACCTCGATGTCGCCGAGATCTTCGGGCGCGGTATCGAATGGATTGCGGGACAGCAGGACCAAATCGGCTGCCTTGCCTTGTTCCAGCGACCCTCGATGCTCTTCGACCCCAAGCTGTCGAGCCGCGTGGGTCGTCATCGCGGCGAACGCTTCCGCGACTGTCAGCCGCTCGGTCGGAGCCAGGGGCTCGTCCCCCCTGCGTGGA
>QMMB01000200.1 GCA_003647035.1 Deltaproteobacteria bacterium
GACGCGATCGAGACGGCAGGAAAGGGGCTTCGAGCCGGGGATCTCACGGGTGCGGCGACTTCTTTGTTGCGGACGGCTGGCATGCTGCAGGACGGTGGCGACCAAAGTCCGGACGCCAAGCGGCGCCGCGCGAATATCGACTTCCTCCTCCGAAGCATCGAACGGCTCGAGGCGCGGAGCGGAGCGGACCGCAGGGAGTTGCAGCAGCTTCTGCATCACATCGCACTCGATCCCAGCAATCCGGACGAGCCCGAAACGGACAGGCAGGTGACGCTCTCGTCGCTCCATTCGGCGAAGGGGCTCGAGTTCTCTGTCGTGTTTCTGATCGGATGCGTCGAGGGCGTGTTGCCCCATGCCAGAACGATCGACCCCAAGATCACGGACGCCTCGATGGCCGATCTCGAAGAGGAGCGGCGGCTATTCTACGTAGGGGTCACCCGTGCGCGGGACGTGCTCTATTTGACGAGGCACAAAGATCGCGTCGCCCGTGGCCGGCTCGTGAAGATCACACCGAGCCGGTTCTTGCAAGGGCTTCCCGATGCGGACCTGGAGAGCTATCAGAGCACCGACACGCGCGAGCTCGAGCGGCAGGAAGTCGCCGACATGGCAAAAGCGCTGCTGGAGCGCCTCGGCGCGACGGACGCCTGACCTACTTCTTGTTCTTGCCGAAGAGCGGCTTCGTGTGAATCGTTGCGCCGATCGTCACGTACCAGTTGTCGCTGACGGGGAATGTATCTACGCCGGGGGGTCCGTTCGCCGCCATCAATGGATTAAACCCGAACTGCATGAAGATATCGGCGAGGACCTTGCCTTCGTAGGTGTAGCCTCCACCGAGGAAGAACGGGAGCTCCACGACGTTCTTCGCGCCATCGCCGCCGCCCACGTTGACGATGGCGACTCCACCTCCGATTTCGATGAAGCCGTTGTCGGTGAAGTTGAGGATGCTAGCGCCAGAAAACGCGAACTCGGCGGTGTTCTTCGAAGGGTTGGCAATGAAGGCCGCGTACTTGTCCCCGTTGCGGTAACGAGCGCTCAGGGTCGCGTCCATGGTGAAAAGGCCAAAGAGCTCCACAATACGGATGGGGAGGCCTGCGCTGAGCGAGAAGTCTGTATTCGACGGCAAGACAAGCCCGAAGTCGACCGCGATTAGCGCCACGTCGCTTTCTGCGAACTGGTATCGAGCGTAGATCGGGATGTCGCCGTAGCTGGCTTTCGGCGAGAAGATGACGCTGATCAGGCTGGTTCCGCCTGACGTCGGGACCGAGCCAGTGAGCTCGGTGCTCAGACCAAGCTCGAGGTTCTCGATCGGGCTCACCGCCCCGCCGATATCCAATGAGGAAAACGTACCTGTCCCGAGCACGCCTCCAACCGTAAGCCGTCCGTCCGCGCGAACCATCCCCTCGTCCATCACCAACGGTCGCCGCGCAAAGCGCACGGGGTACGTCTTCCCGAACACGGCCACCGGCTTCTCTTCGGCTTCCGCAGACGTGCCTGAAGCCCCCTCCGGGCCGCCGACGTCAGCCGGCTCGTCGACCGCGTCTTCGGCGTGCCCCGCACTGGCCTGGCCGACTAGAAGCGCAACGAACAGAAACGAAACAACAACTCGAGCCATCCTCTTCTCCCTGGCAATTCGCGGAAGTGTATCCCGTCATTCGCCGTTACTGTGAGCTTTTCCGCAACACCGAGTGACATCGTTCTGTCCGGTACCGCCCGCCAGGGCTGGCCTCCTGAGCAGGTGTGGTAGCCTGTGTGGTTCCGGCCATTGTCGGGGGCCCGCACCTTGGGCCGAGGGACTTGGAGGTCTTCGATGTTTCTTGGATTTCGTTTGGTGCTCCTTTCACTCGTGATCGCCGCGCTGGGTTGCGGCAGCAGCAGTACCGGTGACGGCACAGGCGGCACCGGTGGGGCGGCAGAACCCTATGCAGGCTATCAGAGCGAGACGTATGAGAGCCTGGATCCGTGGCTTTGCCATCCGGACCAAGTCGATGCCGACAACGTTTGTTTACGGGACCTTTCCGCCACGGTCGTCGTCGCGGACGGCACCGCTACCAACGAGTCTCATACACCTGCAGCCGACCCCGCGATCGACTGCTTCTATGTGTACCCAACTGCGAGCTTCGACAGCGCGGGCAACTCCGACCTCCAAGCGAACGACGAAGAAATTTTCATCGTTCTCAATCAAGCGGCGCGATTCAACTCCGTGTGCCGAGTCTTCGCGCCCGTCCATCGTCAGGTGACGCTTTCCGTGATCTTCAATGACGCGCTCGTCGGTGACAGGGAGCTCGCCTACGGAGACGTCCTCGATGCGTTCAAGCACTACATCGCAAACGACAACGAAGGTCGAGGATTCATTCTAATCGGGCACTCGCAAGGCTCAGGTCATCTGACGCGCCTCATTCAAGAAGAGATCGAGCGGAACCCAGTCTTGGGTGAGCGCCTCGTCGCCGCGTATCTGCTGGGCACGACGATTGCCGTGCCGAAGGACAAGGACGTTGGCGGAACGTTCCAAGCCACGCCGCTGTGCAGAGCCGCAGACCAAACCGGCTGCCTCGTCACCTATTCGAGCTGGCGTGACCGCGATCCGCCGGACGCGGATGCCCTCTTCGCCAACACCGGCGATCCGAACACCGTTGCCGGATGCGTGAACCCCGCCGCGCTTGCGAATGGGAAGGCTACTTTGAGGCCGTACTTCCCAGGAGAGGTCAAAGGTGTGTTCACGATTGCCCTCGGTGAGGGGTCCAGCCCCTACGCAGATCCCGAAGCACACGACCCCATCCCAACCCCGTACTACACGATGCCGGATTTCGTTGAGGCAGAGTGCGTCGACCGAGGCGAGTATCAGTATCTAGAGATCACGGTTATGGCAGACGAGGAAGATCCGCGCGCCGATGACTTCAATGGCGATTTCCGCGGAGCCGTCGGCTGGGGGCTTCACCTCGTCGACGTCAGCCTCGCGCTGGGCAACCTGATCGCACTGGCAGAGAGTCAGAGCGCCGCGTGGTCGGCCGCTCAGGACTGATCCCGAAGCCTGTACTCCCAGCGACAAGCAATATCGTTCGAGTCCACGCGCGGCGGTAGCTTGAGCGGTTTGCACTCGATCTTCCGGTTGAGCATCTCCCCCGAGATGGGCATGCCGGCGATGCAGATGTCGCAGCAGTGCTTGAGTCGAACGTCGTCGAAGTGCTCGAAGCGGTCCAACGCCGGGCACGCGTGATGGGTCATGATGCCGTGATTCTCGTCGATGAGCTCAAACTCGACATCCAGGATGCCGACCTCGCCCGGGGCGAACTGAAAGCTCCGCAATAGGCTCTCGACGTCGTCCCCGGTGACTCCCATGGCCTCCTGGCCGATGCGTAAGTCGTGTTCGGCGGCGCCGCGGTCGATCCATACGTCTTTCTCGAGCTCCTGCGCTGCCTCATCACCGTAGCGTCTTCGGATGCCCGTGTACCAGCGGTCTGTGGCGAGCATGTAGGCGACCGCCGCGCAGTTCCAGAGGAGCGCCAGCGTCTTTTCGTCGTAGTCGTTCGACACCTTGCGCTCGAACGCCTCGGTGTCGATTTCCGACGCGTGTGTCCCCTGCGACCGCTGCCAGGCTCTGAGCAGCAGCGCGAACCCGAGATCGATCCCCTTGCCTCGCGCGAGGCCCCGCGCTCTGCCTGGAGTGCCCACCCAGGCCGGCTTCCCAGGCTTCGGCGTCGCCGAGCCGCCCAGTAGCCGTGAAGCGGATACGAACCACTGGAACCAAGAACGGTTGCCTGATAGCTCCTCGGGGATATCTGCTTGGTTGCGGTCGGCGACCGTGAGCAAATCAGGTTGGAGCTCAGTCGCGGCGACGATGAATCGAAGGTCGTCGAAGAAGAGTTGCTTCGGGGTTGCGCCGGTTTTCCCGAGCGGCCAGCCGCTGAGCGACACCGCATCGGCCACCTCCTGCCCGTACTTCCCGGCGATGGCTGAAGACCAGGTTTCGCGGAGCTTCGCGTGAGCGTCGACGGTCCGATGCCACAGGTCGACCAGCGTCTCCCGCGGCAGCTCGTGTGCTTTCAGATTCGCGTTGAAAGGCTCTCCCATCACGAAGCTCCATTCTCCCACCATTGAGGCAAGTCGGCTATCGAATCCAGAACCGCGTCGGGCCTAATGTCCCCTTCGAGGTCGCCAGCCCGGAATTTTCCGGTCCGAACCAAGACCCCGACGAGTCCGGCGGCCTGCGCCCCTCCGACGTCACCACGGATGTCATCCCCGATCATCACGGTCTGCGCCGAAGACGTCCCGAGTTTGCGAACCGCGGCATCGAAGAACTCGCGTGCGGGTTTGCCCATGACGACCGCCTCGCATCCTGACGCGTGTTCGAGGGCTTTGATGAACGGCGCCACGTCCAACACGAGACCGTCGCTGCCTTGCGCGTATCGCGACATCCCGAGCGCGATCAACACGGGGCGCGGCTCCGCCATCAACAGGCGGAACGCCCGATTGAGCGTGGCGAAGTTCCAGGCCGCGCCAATGTCGCCGATGACGACGCTGCCGGCACCTTCATTGGCAGCATCGTCGAGGACCTCGAGTCCCGCGAAATCCTCGCGCGTCGCCTCGCGAACGAACAGGGCCAACGGCGTCGCATCGTGCGCTGCAAGGTAGTCACGCGCCGCAATCGGCGGAGCAAAGATCTGCTGCGCCGACACAGACAAACCCATGGTCGACAACCGCTCGACGAGAGCGCCGCGCGGCTTCGAGCTCGTGTTGGTCACGAACAGATGTGGAATCTTACGTCGCTCACACCACTGTAGCGTCTCGATCGCGCCCTCGATGACGCAATCGCTCTGGTACAGCACTCCGTCGAGGTCGAAGAGAAGCGCTCGCATGGCTACCTCCCGAGGTGTGGCCTAACTATACGGCCGGAGTCAGGGATTGGGGACCCTTGCCGGGTGCCAGTGCCAGTGTCAGCGGCAGTGTGGGGGTTAGGGCGGTGGGCGGCGGGAGTCTCTTGGCATGTAGTCGCGTTGGGTGGCTCCCATGTAGATCTGGCGCGGTCGGGCGATGCGCACGTCCGGGGCTTCCATCATCTCTTTCCAATGGGCGATCCAACCGGGGATGCGGCCTAGAGCGAACAGCACGGTGAACATCTCGGTTGGGATGCCCATCGCGCGGTAGAGGATGCCGCTGTAGAAGTCGACGTTCGGATAAAGCTTTCGCTCGATGAAGTACTCGTCGGACAGCGCGACCTCTTCGAGCTGCCGCGCGATGTCGAAGAGCTCGTCTTCGATCTTGAGATGGGCCAGCAGGTGGTCTGCATACTTCTTGAGGATCATCGCGCGTGGGTCGAAGTTCTTGTAGACGCGGTGACCGAAGCCCATCAGCCGGCGCTCCCGGTTCTTCACCTGTTCCATGAACGCGGTGGAGTCGCCGCCCTCGGCGCGGATCTCTTCGAGCATGTCGATGACCGCTTGGTTGGCGCCGCCATGCAGCGGGCCCCAAAGCGCGGAAATGCCCGCGCTGATGGCGGCGTATAGGTTCGCCTGGCTCGAGCCGACCATGCGGACGGTCGAGGATGAGCAGTTCTGTTCGTGATCGGCGTGGAGGATCAGCAGGACGTTGAGCGCGTTCACCAGCTCCGGGTCGGGGAGATAGGTCGGTTCTGCGGGGTGCGAGAACATCATGTGCAGGAAGTTCCCGCAGTAGTCGAGATCGTTCTTCGGATAGGCTACCGGCCGGCCTTGCCTCTTTTGGTAGCTGAACCCCGCGATCGTCCGAAGCTTGGAAAGCAATCGCGCGATGTCCTGCTTGTTGCTGGGGTCGGGCTCGATACTGTCCGGGTAGTACGCGGACAGTGCACTTACCATGGAGGAGAGAACCGCCATCGGGTGCGCGTTCGACGGGAACCCATCGAACAGATGGCGCATGTCTTCGTGCAACATGCTGTGATACGTGAGGAGATTCGAAAACTCGTCGAGCTCCGCGCTCGTCGGAAGCTCACCATAAATGAGCAGGTAGCTCGTCTCGACGAACGACGACTGCTCGGCCAACTGCTTGATCGGGTACCCGCGGTAAAGCAGGATGCCCTCTTCGCCGTTGATGTAGGTGATCTTGCTGCTGGTCGCCCCCGTGTTCATGTACCCGGAGTCGAGCGTGATGAGGCCCGTGTCTTTTCGCAGGCTGCGAATATCGATGGCGCGTTCGGCGAAGGAGCCCTCGACGATCTGCATCTCGTAGGTTTTGTCGTCGTATTCGAGTTTTGCTTTTTGATTCATGAATTCGTATGGGTTCTACCGTGCCCTGGGCCGCCGGGCAACGAGCCTCCGTCAGCTCTCGAGGCGAAACACCTTTTTGGCATTCTCATACAGGAACAGGCGTCGCACGTCTTCCGCTAGGTCGAGCGCGTCGAGCTGACCCATGCACTTCGCAGGTTGGATCATGGGGAAGTTGCTGCCGAACAAGACCTTGTGTCGGCCGGCGCCCTTCATGAAGCGAACGAGCGCTTCCGGGTAGCGCTCGGGCGTATAGGCCGAAGTATCGATGTAGA
>QMMB01000201.1 GCA_003647035.1 Deltaproteobacteria bacterium
ATCGCGTCGCCAGTGAAGGATATGGCCTCGTAATCACCACCGGCGGTGTCGGGGCAGAGGCCAAGCGAGTCGTCTAGGGCTCGCTACCCGTGTTTGCGGCACCTTGTCTTACGCGCTTGAGACAATCCGGAAAAGTGTGCCAAACGTTTGGGAGGAGTCGAGCAATAGCACATCGCCTCTGCGTTCCACGGACAGGCCACGTTTTCGCAGTGCGTTCGCGGTGCCGTCGAGGTCCCTGGCTTCGAGCGTCAGCGCCACCATTCCCTCGCTCTGCACCTTGTTCGGTGCGAGCGCCTCCACAGCGTTGGGGTTGGTCACCGTGGCGAGCTCCACTACGCCGCCCTTTGGCGCTCGAGCGATCGCGATGCGAAGGCCACGGTCCGCGTCTTCGATCGGTACCGATGTCTCGAGTCCGAGGCCGTCGCCGTACCGAGCGATCGCCGCATCGAGATCGCGCACAATGACCGTGGTGCGCTGAATCCCCGAAAGCCCCAAGCAGCCGGGCGGCTCCGGAGGGGTCCCCGTGAAGCTGTCGTTGGGGTACACGCGAATCAGTACACCATGGGTCGACGCAGGATGAACGTCGCGACCCCAAGAACCCCTCATCGGAGGCAGCACCTTCAAGCCACGCGAGCTGAGCTCCTCGGCCGCCGCGTTCGGGTCGGGCGCCTCCAGCATCATAGCAAACAAGCCCTCGCCTCGATGTTCGAACTGCTTTTGCAAGCTCTTCGCAAGCGGAGCATCCGGAATAGCTGGGCTCATGATCTCGATGTTGCTTCCGCCGTCCGGCACGCACATCGCGAGGCGCGCACCAAGAAGCGTCACCACTTCCTTTTTCTTCGAAAGATCCAACACCGGCATTCCGAGCGTGTCGCGGAAGAAAGAGACGGCCGCATCGAAATCACGAACCGCGATCGCGACTCTTGGTAAAGATGTGATCACTTCGCTAGTCCTTCCTTTTGCTGGAGCCCAAGTCGAGTGATGGGTCAGCCTGTTCGTCAAGCCACTTCGGGTTGCTGATGGATAGATGTTCTCGTTGAGCAAGGCGCACGTGCTGAGCGATCCTCTCGTCGTCTAGCTCCACCTTGCCGAAGCGGATCTGGTTTGCGAGCTCTTTGTTGAGTCTCGAAAGCTCGTGTTCGTCCGTGCCAAGGATGTCTTGCAGCCGCGCCCGCTGTTGTCGGGTCACTGCGTCACGTTGCGTCAATTCGCGGCGCAGAATGCCAAGCAGGTTCAAAGCGACGCGACACCGAAATTGTTTCCGCGCGCCGAGCTCGGGCGACACGTCATGTTGCAAGAAGTACTCCAGTACATCGACGATTTGTTCCGCGCTTGGGGGTGCCTCGTAGATTGCCATCGTTTCGTCTCACACTTTCCAGTCGTCAACCACTGCGAAGAAGTCACCCATCGCTTCGTCGAACCGTCTGCCAATGGCGGCTTTGTCGATGCCGCCGTGGGTCTTGCCTTTGGCTGCAAAGAAGCTCCCGTATTGAATCAGACAAATGCCCGCCCACTTGAGTGCGCCCAGCGCCTCCCAGAACTGAACATGTTCCGGCACGACGCGCGTTCCGGACGCCTCCTCATAGGCACCGAGCAAGTCTCCACGATGCGCAAGCCCGGCTGCGGGCAGGTCGGGTCGCGAAAAGCGCCACGACCGTAGGCAAAGCCAACCAAGATCTTCCATTGGGTCGCCGAGATGGGCAAGCTCCCAATCGATGATGCCTGTGAGGCCTTGTTCGTCGGCCATGATGTTGCTCAGCCGGAAATCCCCGTGCACCAAGCGCGGAGACTCAGATGGCGGCACCCTCTCCGAGAGCCAGCGAAAGGCCCATTCAAAGCCCGGATTTCTAAGGCGGAAAAGTTCTGCGGCCTGCCTCAGCAGTCCCAACAACGAAGCGGCGTCCAGTGTACGGACGCGCAGCGAATCGGGGAGCTCCGTTGTGTGCACCTTGGCGATTTCCCGAGCGAGCTCGCCGATCAAGCTCGCTCGGCACCGCGCAAACGACTCGTCGGTGAGCAAGGTTTTTGGGTCGGCGGTGCCGGTCAATCGATCCATGACAAAGCCTTGCACCTTGCCGTCCGTTGAGGACAGCCACGTGTGTACACGTGGCGTGGAGACTCCGTTGTCGGACAAATGCGATTGGAGCAGCATCTCCGTCTCATGTGGGATTCCGAGTGGATTGACCGCGCCTGCTGCAACTGCATCTGCTGGGGGGCGCCTCAACACGAGGTCTGACTCCCCCTCAGCATGCCTAAGCGTGAACTCCCACAATTCCTGACTTGCCCCCAATGGCATCCGTCTCAGGTTGTGTACGCCAAGCTGCCCCCGAAACGGCAGGTTCTCCGTCGCGCTGAGCGCGGAAACCAGTTGATCCGCCAACGAGGTGTGGTTCGCTTCGGTCACGCGCGTTGCCTTGATTGCGCACGTGTGTACTCAGACAACTCGAGCTTGCCCACGGTGGTCAGATGGACTTCGTCGGGCCCGTCTCCAAGTTTCAGCGCACGATACAAAGCGTAGGCATGCGCAAGAAACGTGTCCTGACACACGCCCATCCCGCCGTGCACTTGAATTGCATAGTCCAGAACGTCGTTGGCGGTCTGTATCGCCGCCACCTTGATGAGCGCCACTTCTTTTCGTGCAGCCCGCACGCCTACGGTATCGATCAAGTAGGCGGCCTTCATGGTGAGCAAGCGTGCCTGCTCGATTTTCATACGGGCGATGGCGATGTTCTGAATGACCACATCGTTTTTTGCGAGGGGCTTTCCAAAGGCTTCGCGATCTGACGCGCGCTTGCACGTGAGCTCCAACGCGCGCTCCGCAATACCCACCGCTCGCATCGCATGATGAATGCGCCCGGGCCCAAGTCGACCCTGCGCAATCTCAAACCCACGACCCTCACCCAAGATCATGTTCTCGGCTGGCACACGAACGTTTTCGAACACCACTTCGCCGTGACCGTGCGGCGCGTGGTCGTAGCCGAAGACCGATGTGTTTCGCACGACCGTCACACC
Source organism: Deltaproteobacteria bacterium (assembly GCA_003647035.1). Lineage (GTDB taxonomy): Bacteria > Myxococcota_A > Polyangia > Polyangiales > Houyiibacteriaceae > SG8-38. Next base: position 3,013 of record QMMB01000201.1, read on the forward strand.
TTCCGTTTCCTTGGGCACGAGAATCATCGACTGCTGGGCATGGCGCGGAGCGTCGGGGTCGGTCTTGCCCATCACGATGAATACTGCGCAACGCGGGTCGCATGCGCCGGACGTCCACCACTTGCGACCGTTGATCACGTAGCTGTCGCCATCGCGCTCAATACGGGTCGAAATGTTTGCGGCGTCCGAACTCGCCACCGCGGGTTCGGTCATCGCAAAGCCCGAGCGTATTTCGCCGTCGAGCAGCGGCTTCAGCCAACGCTCCTTCTGGGACTCGCTACCAAAGTGCAGCAAGACCTCCATGTTGCCTGTGTCGGGGGCGCTGCAGTTGAACACCTCCGAAGCCCACAGAACGCGACCCATGGTTTCGGCGATCGGCGCGTAGTCCACGTTGCTCAGCCCCTGGGGGGGCAGTTTGGGGGGCGTGAACAGGTTCCAAAGCCCTTTCGCCTTCGCCTTGGCCTTCAGCTCCCCCAGGAACGGCGGAATGGTCCAGCGCTTGTCCGGTTCTTCGCAAGGAATCGCTTCTTCGTTAGGGTAGATGTGCGCGTCCATAAACGCGCGCACTTGCTCGTGAAGTTTCGTCGCTCGTTCGCTTGGCGTGATATTCATGTCGCCCCCGTCTAGAAGGTGAGACTCTGCCCGTCGTCTGCGTCGAGAGATGCGCCGGTCAGATAATCACCCGCATCGCTTGCAAACAGGAGAAGCGCGCCGTCCAAGTCTTTCGGTGTGCCGATGCGCTTCCTCAACAGCATTTGCGTTAGTTGCTTCCCAGTCGGAGACCGGATCAACTCATCGTTGATCTCCGTGTGAATGTACCCGGGATGGATGCAGTTCACGCGAATGCCCTTGCGCCCCCATTCCTGTGCGAACACTTTCGTCAGCTGGTGCACCGCGGCCTTGCTTGCTCCGTATACCGACAGTCCGCGCGTCGGCTTCCATGCGCCGAGCGACCCGACATTGACAATCGAGCCACCGCGTTTCGCTGCGATCGCCCGTTCCGCAAACGCTTGAGACGCGAAAAACATCCCTCGCACGTTCGTCGCAAACGCTCGGTCAAAGTCTTCAGGGGTGGTTTTCAGCACGGGCTTGTCGACGAGGATGCCTGCGTTGTTGACCAAGATGTCGAGGCCCCCAAGCTCTTTGTCGGCTGTGTCGATGCCTTGGCGAACACTTTCCACGTCCGACACGTCCATCACGACGGACATGGCTTGGCCACCAGCGGCTTGAATACGGTCGACCGTTTGTTCCAGCCGATCCGCGCGCCGCGCAGAAGCGACGACGGTCGCACCGGCTTCCGCCAGGCACTCGGCCATGCGTTGTCCGATTCCGCTGCTCGCCCCGGTGACGAGTGCCTTCTTGCCAGTGAGATCAAAACGCATGGGGTCTCCTTTCTTCTTCTGACTACCTCAGTACCGCTCGTTCCAAGAGCGACACGACCGCGGTTTCCATGGCGGGTTCACTGGGTGCATCGCTCGGAAAAGACAGTCGCCGATACGCGCCATTGATGGAACGATAGATGGCTGCGGCGAAGATGACTTCGAGAATCGCGTAGGGATCTTCCTCGTGGACCACGCCAGCCTTCTGACCGCAGACAATCTCCTCACGCAGCTTGAGAAGTGCGGGCGCCAAACTCCACGAAGGTGGCGCTTGCTCGCGCGACCGGAGTTCAATCAACTCGTTGACGATGATGCAAGCGTGATCGTCTTGCTCTTTGGCCCAACTCACGACCCGACCAATGACATCGCGCACGCGTTCCCTTGGAGATGCGCGGGTCGCCCCATCGTTCAGCGCGATGTCGGAGAGCGCAGCATTGACGGTTTCGAGAACTGCCTTGTAGAGCCCGGCCTTGCTCTTGAAGTGGTGAAGAACCGTCGACTTGGAGACATCACACGCCTTCGCGACATCGCCGATGCTCACACCGCGAAATCCATAGGTGGCGAACGAGCTCACGCTTGTGGCGAGAATCCGGTCTTTCCTGGTGGGCGCCGATGTCGCCTTGACGGTCTGCGGAGGGGATTGCATAGTCAGCTGACCGAACGTTCGGTCAGCACCCAGATACTGTACCGCATGGCGGGAAAGTCAACCCTTTTTCGGGACACGGCTCGGGGAGAGTCGCGCACGCCCAGCCACGGAGGAAGCGATGAAGGACTTCAGCAACAAGATCGCCGTTGTCACGGGCGGGGCCTCGGGCATTGGCCGGTCACTTGTCCGTCAACTTGCCGAAGCCGGATGCCACGTGGCGATGTGCGATGTCTCGGAAGAGCGCAGCGCCGAGAGCCGAGCCCTTGCGATGCAGACGGCTCCGTTGGGCGTGAAGGTCACCACGTTCAAGGCCGACGTCTCCAAACGCAAACAAGTCGAGGCGTTTCGAGACCACGTGTTGCAGAAACACGAGACTGACCACATCCATCTTCTGATCAACAACGCGGGGATGACAGGCTCAGGAAGCTTTGTGAAGGATCCCGAGGACGAATGGCAACGCGTCTTCGACGTCTGTTGGGGAGGAGTGTACAACAACACTCGGGCGTTCCTTCCCGCGCTCAAGAAGGCGCCTGTAGCACGCATTGTCAACGTGAGTTCTGCGAACGGTTTTTTTGCGAGCGTGGGTCCGGGCATGCCGCACACCTCGTACTCTGCAGCGAAGTTTGCCGTGAAGGGCTTTACCGAAGCGTTGATCGAGGATCTTCGTGTCAACGCACCGAACGTGCAGGCTAGCGTCGTGATGCCCGGGCACGTTGGGACGCGCATCTTGGAGCATTCCGTAGAGTCTGGCGGTCGACACGTTCCTGAGAAGATGCGTAAGAATCTCAAACAGTTTACCGATCTGTTCGCGGCGATGGGTCTCCGTCCTGAACAAGCGGCGGAGATCATTCTCAGTGGCGTCCGGGAGGGGAAGTGGCGGATCTTGGTCGGTGCGGACGCCGAAGCGATGGACCGCGCGGTTCGCGAAACACCAGAGCTCGCATACACCAAGGAGTTTTGGAAGGAACGAATCGCGCCTGTCTTGCAGGGTGCGGCCGGCCTCAAGCGCTCGCAGTAAGAGCAACGCAACACCAGGTTGCGACGACCATCACAGAAGGAAGAGGAAATGCCATGAGAAAAGTGCTGGTGACCGGTGGGTGAAGCTTTCTCGGAAGCGCAATCGTCAAGGCCCCTTGGCATGCTCGAGTCGTAACGACATCTCCGGAGAATGAGCGTCTTCATCCAATTTCTCAACCGTCCGCGAACCCATTGCGGGTTTCGCCACGATGGCGTAGTCGTTCTTCATGCCCATTGACGTGCTTTCCGAGCCCCTGCGTTTGCGGCGCGGTGGCGTGCTTCCCAACCGAATCGCGAAGGCGGCCATGAGTGAAGCTCTCGGCGACGGCGAATGCGCCCCGACGGAGCGTTTGTTCCGGCTCTACGAGCGGCTGGGGAAGGGCGGAGCCGGGATGTTGATTACCGGCAACGTGATTACAGACCTCGGCGGTCG
>QMMB01000202.1 GCA_003647035.1 Deltaproteobacteria bacterium
ACCGGCCTACTGGGTGCTCGGGCGGAGCAAGTTCCAGGGGTATATCGTCGCTCGGCGCAACAAGGATGGCCGCAACGACCGGATTGAGCGGGAGGCCATTGAGACGGTCGCCCCGTATCGCGTTCCGAAGGCCGACCACGTGGAAGCGGTGCACGCCGCCGAAGGTTTGGCGCAGATGCCGATCCTTGGCGGGAACAGCGTGGAGCTGCTGGTCGACGGCGATGCGACCTTCAAGAGCATCTTGAAGGGAATCGATGAGGCCAAGGAGTACGCCCTGGTCCAGTTTTACATCGTGCACGACGATGGCCTCGGGCGTGCGCTCAAAGACCATCTCGTCGCCAAAGCCAAGGAGGGTCTGCGCGTCTATTTCATCTACGACGAGATCGGAAGCCACGCCTTGCCGAACAGCTACAAGCAGGAGCTCCGAGATGCGGGCGTGGAAGTCCATGAGTTCAACACCCGCAAGGGAAGCCGCAACCGCTTCCAGCTCAACTTTCGGAATCATCGAAAGATCGTCGTCACCGACGGGCGCGTGGCATGGATCGGCGGGCACAATGTCGGCGACGAGTACCTCGGCAAGGACCCGAAGTTCGGTCACTGGCGAGATACGCACGTTCGCATCGAGGGGCCGGCGGTTCTAAGCGCGCAGATCTCGTGCTTGGAAGACTGGTTTTGGGCCACCGACACGCTCCCCAAGCTCACCTGGGCCGCCCACCCCGCCCCCGATGGAAGCGACGCGCGCGTCCTAATCATCCCCAGCGGCCCCGCAGACGAGCTCGAGACCGCGAATCTCATGTTCGTCCACGCGATCAACTCCGCCCAAGAGCGGATCTGGATCGCCAGCCCGTACTTCGTTCCCGAGCATTCGGTCATCGTCGCCCTACAGCTAGCCGGTTTGCGTGGCGTGGATGTCCGGATCCTAATCCCGGACAATCCGGACCACCTGGCAGTTTACCTCGCCGCATACTCCTACTTCGACGACGCGGGCCGAACAGGCGCGAAGTTCTACCGCTACCAAGACGGCTTCCTCCACGAAAAGGCCATGCTGATCGATGACTCCGTCGCGACGATCGGTACCGCCAACTTCGACAACCGTTCCTTCCGCCTCAACTTCGAAATCACCGCGGCGATCTCCGATCCAACCTTCGTCACCCAGGTCGAGCATATGTTCGAAGACGACTTCGCCCGCTCCCGCCTCATGCAAGAAGGCGAGTACGACCGCAAACCCTGGTGGTTCCGCCTAGGCGTCCGCCTAGCCCGCCTAACCGCCCCCATCCAATAAAATGGGTCTGACCCCTTTAAACGAAGAGCCGACTCTTTCGAGCCGGCCCCCCAAATAGTCCTTACCGTTGTTGCCGTGGGATCTATGTTGAGTCGAACCCCTACAATTTACTAGTAGGTGGGAACCGGTGTCGTACGCTTTAGGCCCCCCGATGACGCTAGCCGGGTCCGCACACCACGTACGTTGAAAGCTCCCGAATCGACCTAGTCAGGGATTCTCTACTCCTTCCTCACATGCCACAACAGAGGGACCATTCATCAAAGTAGAGCCGGGGTTCCCGGTGGTCAACTCACTGTTTGACGGGACTGGCCTTGAGCGCAGCTCGGCCTTCTTTTACGTACACGGTGAATCGCACGGAGCCCGCGTTGTGGCGTTTCATGACCTGCTCACGGGCGGCATGAAGTTTGCCTACAAACTTGTCGAAGGTGAGCCCGTTCACAGGAGCGCCACATTCCTTCTGCGTCGCGAGGAATTGATCGAACACCTCACGAAAATGCGTCTCTTCGCCTTGCACGCCCGGGGCGGAAGCCTCGATCAACGACTGCGGGACGTGTTTGACCTGCGTATTCTCTTCAGGTTGATCGAACCCATCGTAGTCGTCGAGCATGGCGTTCGGCCGTGTCGGTGGGTCGTCCGGCGCAGGCGTGAAATGTTCCTCGCTGTGCCGAACGGTCGCGGCCACCGGTTGACGCGAAGACGGTGCGCGGGCCGGCCAGGACGACGGAGCACGCTTGGGTCGCGATGAGCGGGAGCGCTGCGGGCGACCCGTCGGTGCGCCCTCGGGTCGCGCTGTCGGCGTGCCTTGTGGCGGTGCTGTGGGCACTCCCGGTTCTGCCGCCTGGATCGGCGTCATGTGCGGCGAAGCGGCAACCGGCTTCTTCTCCGGTTCGGAATCCAACGAGACCTGCTTCGCAGTGGGCGCCTCCTCGCCGAAACTGAAGTACCCGGAGTCGGCGCTATCGCGCGTGGTATTGAGGATATGGTCGAGGTCGACCGAGGCGCGTTGCTCCCTGTCTTCCTTGAAGCCGACGCCCGCACGAAGCGCGACGTTGAAGTTTTCTGCGATCTTTCGGTAGTGGCGTCGAAGCTCTCCCTCGGGAAGGCTACTGAGCTGCTTCTTCGCGAGGCTCTCGCTCGCTTTGCGAAGGATTCCCACCGCCTTGTCGTGCTCCAAATAGAGCAGGAACAAACCGAGCAATAGGAGAAGCAGCGGAATACCGATGACGACCAGCCATGGCAGTGATGCCACGTCTTCTTTGAAGGTGTTCGCGAAGAGTCCACCGAGGCCCACCGCGCTACCTTTTCGGCCGATCATGTACCCGACCCGGGCGTGTGCCGCCTCGCCACGAATGGGCGATGCGATGGCGCGCGTGCGCTTCCCGATCTCGATGGCAACCCCCGCGTCGCCTGTGCCCGCAAGCGCCTGCGGGAGGCCGCTCTTGAGCTCCGCGCTGCTCGGTGCCGCGGCGCCACCGACATGGGTGCCAATCAAGCGGTCCCGAAAGAAGAACACCACGGATGCGTTTGGAAGCTTGCTTCCGAGGCGGCGAGCCAGGTCGTCCCCGACCGCAATTCCGTGCACGACCGCGCCGACGTAGCGACCGCCATCGAAGACGGGCCGCGCCGCCATTCGGAAGACTTCACCGTTGTAGACCCACACGTCGTCTCGCAGGAACCCTCGGAGCGCGTCGCGAACGAGCGGCATCTTGTCGAGCCGCCCTGACCCCACCGCGCTCTTGTCGAGGGTAGCCACGACCTCGCCTTCCGCGTCCACCGCGAAGACCATGTCGCCCTTGCCCTCTTCGAGCTTGGCGTTCAGCACATTGAGTTTTTGGCTCAGCCGTCTGCGCACGGCTGCTTTCGGCGTGCCGAACCGGCCGCTCGAGCTCCGAAGCGTCTGCCGGACCTCCGGCTCGACCGCGATCGAGGCCAGGGCGTCCAACCGAAGGCGCGCGTCGAGGCGCAACCAGAGCTCCGCTTCGATTCGATCGCGCCGGAGTTGCTCTTCAAGCTGGAATTCCACTTCTCGACTGGCCGCCGACTTGTTCAAGAACGCGCCTGCAAGCGCGCCCCCAACGGCCAAAGCTAGAACCAAGTACCAAAGGCGGGACAACATCGGCTACTTCCTCCGGCTCATGGTGAGCGGATCGACCTTTAGTGTTTTGCTCGCCGGTACCGTGACGCGCCGCGCAGCCACTTGCTCCGAGCCGCGGAGAATCCGCAACGAGTAGGGGCCGGGCGGGACGTTGTCGAAGCGGAACTTGCCACTCGGAGTGACCGTTGCGCACGCGACGAGCTCACGCATCGAGTGCAGGTGACCGTCGACGTGTCCGTATATGCGATCGCCGAGCTCCCATGGCCCGCCTGCTGGACCGGGAATCACCCGGGCCTTGCCTGGACCTGACTCGAGCGGAGTGAAGCCGGCTAGCCCCTCGACCGAGAGCTCGTGCGTGAACGCGTCCCGGTTCTCGATCCGAACGTTTGTGCCCGAGCGTGCGGCGATCGTCGAAGGATCGAGCCCACCCCCACGAAAGCCAAACTTGCAGCCGATAGGCGGCCCGGTGAACTTCCCAGTCAGCACGGCAAGGACGTCGCTGTGATCGCCCTTGTCACGTTGCTCGGGAAGCGCTCCGTTCCAGACCTTCCAGTAGTAGTCCTGCGGGCCGGTGTCAGAACTCGCTTGCTTGCCCGTGTTGCCCCGAACCGATCCTTCGAGCGATTCGGCTGACGCGCCCCCGAACGCGACGAGCAAAGCTGCGACCCATCCGGCCCCCAGCACGATCCAATTCCTAAATCCCAACATTGGTATGACTGTATTATTACAGCCCAACTGAGAGAGAGGTAACAATTTTCCTGATTTCCGTCCGGAAGCCGGGCGGCAGGCCAACGGGAGTCGTTTTGGAGAGGTCAGCCGGGGCGGGCTAGGGGGCTGCGTAGTCGATGAGCTTGATGGGATCCGGGTGCAGTCGAGCACGCATCGAGTTGGTCATCCCCGCGGGATCACCACCGATTTCGATTGCGTTTGGCTCGTCGAACTCGAACTCGACGTCTTCCGCGTAGAGGTCGATCAGTTTTTCGTCGCGATAGGTGCCCTTCCAGACGCTGAGCATATGTGCAGCAACGCGCAGAGGGCTCGTCGCGACCACACGCAGGCAAAAACGATTCGCAGGGCGATTGTCCGCGAAGGGAAAGACCCGGACGCCGAACCCCCAATACGGGATCGTCGACACCAGCGCGGCGATGCACGGGCCTTCAAAAATGACTTCGTCCCTCTCGATGCGCGACCCAACGGGTTGGCCGTTCTGGTCAAGACGTTCGGCTGCACCACGGTTGACGATCCGAACTTCCATGCGCGGTCGAAGGGCGAGCTTGGGGATCGTGAGTGCCGGGATCGAGATCGCGTAAGAGACCGCGCCGGTAGCGCGCTTTCCGACCCACGGCAAACGCCGAACGACGGAACGGACGTCGTGAAAATGCTTGAGACCGAGCGCGTCGAACCCCGCGCCGGCGAAGGGCGTGAGCAGACCCTGCACTTCGATCAGTCGAAAGTCGCGGTGGGCGCTGTCGTGGCGTAGCCGAGCCAAGTCGGCGAATACGCCCTCACGTGAGGTGCCCGCGCCAAGTGCCCACGCGAGCGAGTTGCCAGTGCCCAGCTTCAAGAGGCCGAAGCACGGCGGCTCCTGACTTCGGCTGCGCGCTTCCTTCGTAATGGCTGTGACCATTTGCACGAAGGTCCCGTCGCCGCCCCCGGTGAGCACGACCGGGTAACCGGCGTCGACGATCTGGAGCGCAACGCGGTGGGCTTCGTCTAAGCTCTTGGACAAGAAGAGGTCGCCGCTTCCGACCAGTTGATCGAAGCTTTCGACGAGCTCGTCGGTGACCTGCCTGGCGTTGCCGTTGAGCACCACGGCGACACGATCGGCCTTGTGACTCACGGGATCAGAGCCGCACGAGCGCAGCGCCCCAGGTGAATCCGGAGCCAAACGCGGGCATGAGAACCAGGTCGCCCTTCTTCGCGCGGCCTTCCTGGATGGCCTCGCTGAGAGCGAGGGGGATCGACGCAGCCGTCGTGTTTCCGTACTTCTGGATGTTGTGGACCACCTTCTCGGGCGGGATCGACATCTTCTGCGAAACGAACTCGTTGATGCGCTTGTTGGCCTGGTGGGGGACGACGAGATCGAGGTCCTCGACCGTCACGCCATTGCGCTCCAAGACGGATAGGCTGACCTCGGGCATCTTCGCCGTGGCCCAACGGAATACATGGCGCCCGTTCATTTGTGGGTAGACCGACTTGTTGTCGATCATCTCGTGGGTGAGGCGAGGCTCGTACGCGCTCGCCGGCGCCTCGAGCCAGAGATCCTTCGCCCCGCTTCCGTCCGCGTGAACCTCGACGTCGATTATGCCCCGATCCTCGTCGTCGGTGGGCCCCAGGATCGCGCATGCCGCGCCGTCGCCAAAGATGACGGTCACATCGCGACCTTCGTCGCTGAAGTCGAGGGCGGTCGAGTGGACCTCGGCGCCGACCAGCAGCACGCGCTTGTACATTCCACACCGAATCCAGGCGTCGGCGATCTGCAAGCCATAGAGGAAGCCACTGCACTGGTTGCGCACGTCGAGCGCCGGCACCCCGCCGAGGCCGAGTTTGTCACCCAAGAAGCAACCGCTGCCCGGGAAATTGTGGTCGGGGGAGAGCGTTGCGAAAATGATTGCGTCGATCTCCGATACGTCGACCCCGGCGTTCTCGCACGCCATCTTGGTGGCGTGCAGCGCCAGGTCGCTGGCCCCGATGCCGCTTTTTTCGATGTAGCGGCGCTCCTTGATGCCGGTGCGCTGTTGGATCCATTCGTCGCTCGTATCGAACATTTTCGCGAGGTCGTCGTTGGTGACGACCTTCGAAGGTACGTAGTGCCCCATCCCCAGAATCGCGGTCCTCGTCATGGGGCGAGCCTAGGCCGTCCGGGGACAGAATGCACGTCCGCTGCGGGCTGCTATAAGACCGGACCCTCGGCCGAGTGGCGGAATTGGCAGACGCGCCGGATTCAAAATCCGGTATCCTTTGGATGTATCGGTTCGAGTCCGGTCTCGGCTACTAAGAGAGGTCGCGGCTGAGTCACCGGAGGACGGCTCGGGACGGGCGTGCTCGCGATCGGGGGCCCCGTCGCCCGGCACCTCAAGTCGACATACGTCGAG
>QMMB01000203.1 GCA_003647035.1 Deltaproteobacteria bacterium
AAGCCGCATCGGTGGTCGGGCTCGCTGCGGAGCGCGCCGCCTGGGAGCGCATCGCGGTGTATCAGGACCTCAACCGCATCGACCGGGTGGTTCACCTCCGGCGGATCTGACGCAACCAGAGCTCGGCGAACAGCAGGACGATAGCAAAGAGAAGCAGCCACGGTGCGAGCGGTTGCTCGACCCCCTCCGAGATGTCCGACGCGACGGTTTGGACGCCGCCGTCCTCTTCGGGCGGGCCATTGGTGACGAGGTCGCTCTCGCCGGGCGGCGCATTGACGACGAAGGCGAACCGGGCGCCATGGACGCCGTTCACCAACACTCGATAGGCGCCGATCTCGCCTGTGTCGCGAAAAGACACACGATCGGCTTCCGCGAGATCCACCGTGCGGCCAGTTGGGGTGACCACCTGGATGCGTTGACTCGAGGTGGACCCCGGCAGGGAGACAGCGGAGTGCGGCTCCACCGCATGGTCGGTGCGTCCCGCAAGCCGGCTCAGGGTATCGAGCACGAACGGGACGAAGACCGGTTGGTAGGGCAAGTCGGTCCATGCGTCGTCGACCGTAGTCGCGAACATCGCCACGCGGCCACTTCGATACCGATGCTCCACCATGGCTGGGGAGCCATCACTGAAGCGAGCCGTGACGATGGCGCCCAAAGCCGTCTCCGCGATTGGCGTGCGCCCCTGCACCTTGGCCTGGGCGAGCTCGGGCAGGGCGGTCGATTGAAGTGACACGGGTCGCGCTTCCATCCGCGTGGCCGTGTATCGCCCGGGAAGCAGCTCGCGAAGCACGCTTCCGTAGGCGCGTGGGTTGATCCGGTCGCCCGCCGTGATCCACAGGCTGCCTCCTCCGCTGACGAAGCGCTGAATCAGAGGCAGCCACTTCTCGTCGAGGGTGGCGTTGGCCAAGACGAGCACGTCCGACCGGATGATGGCGCTCTCGGAAAGGTCCTGCGCGTCCAGGGTTTCCACCGCGCAGGACCGGCCGCTCCGCGGGGCGACGCCGAGCGCGTGACTGAGGAAGGCAGTTTCACGTTTGCGGGGGTCGGGATGTGGATCGCCATCGACCAGCAGGACGTGCACCGTATCGGACCCCAACAGGACACCTCGGACGTTGTCCGCAGGGAGTACGTCGTCGGGGTCGAGCCGAAGTTCCACCACCGCGTCGGTCGACCCAGCGGGAATCGTTAGGACAGCCCCGCCACCGCCGTCGATTGCTTCCACCGGTGTCTCGTATGTTTCCTGTCCCTTCTGCCTCAAGCGGATCTTCTGCGGAGTCGGCGTCACCGTCCCCGCGATCTCCACCTCGAGGCGCATCCCTTCCCCGGACTCCCGCTCGCCGAGCACCTCGACCGAAGCGATGCGCCGATTGTCTGGATTCGGCGTGGACACCGTCTCGAAGACGACTCGAATGCCGCGCGTCTGCCATTCACACTCATCGGCGCGCGTGCCCGGAGCGAAGTCCGACAGCCCGAGCAAACGCCGGTCTGACAGCTCGCTTTCGAGCAACAGCTCCACCGCGGTCCGGACGGCGTCGCACAGGGCGTCTCCTCGCGTGGAGCGAGGGTCGATTTCATCCAACACGGTTGCAGCCATCTCGAGATCGGTGCGCCTTCGGACCCACACACGGGGCGGCTTGCCGGACAGGACCACGGAGACCTCCGAGCCTTCCGGCAACCGCTCGAGCTGCTCGATCGACGAGTCGGCGGCTCGCTCGATGAGCGTCTTGCCCTCGTGAATGGCTGCCATCGACATCGAGTCGTCGAAGACGATCGCAAGAGCGTGTTGCCGGTCGAGCAGGCTCGACTGTGCAACGCGGTAGGGTGCCGCTGCCACCAACACGAGCGCCATCACCAACAAGGCGCGCGTGATCAACAGCAGCATGTCCACAACGCGGAGGCGGGCGGCCCGCGTCGCGTGGATTCGATGAAGGAACGCGATGGTAGGCAGCGTCTGCTTGGGAAGCTTCTGGCGCCTGAGCAGATGAGCGATCACGGGAATCGCGACCGCGACGAGTCCCGCCAGGGCCCATGGAAGACCGAACCCCATGGCTTATCCGTCCCGCAAGAGCCGGAGCAACGCGTGCTCGGGTGGCGTGTCGGTTCTGGCGAGAAGATAGCGTCCCCCGGTCGCAACGACACGGCGCTGGCACGAAGCGACGAAGGCATCGATCTCCTCCCTGTAGCGCCGTCGGAGACCCTTCGGGTCGACCTCTACAGGCGCTTCTCCTTCGAGCCCCTCGAAGTGCATCGGCTGCTCGTAGGGAAGCTCTAGCTCGGCGGGGTCCATCACGTGAAGGACGATGGTTTGGTGGCCGCGCGCTTGAATTCGAGCTACCGGATCGAGCGCGTCGTCCCCGAGGTCGAGAAGATCGCTTGCGATCACCACGAGCCCCATACGGCCGGCGCGCTCGATCAACTCGTCCAACGCGCTGTGCAACGCGGTCGCACTCGTCGACCGCGAGGGCTCGGCAAGGGTGCGCATCATGTAGTCGAGATGAGCGGGGCCCGAGCGAGCAGGCAGTCGATCGCGGACCGCGGCGTCGAAAGTGATCAGCGAAACAGCGTCTCCTTGACGGGTCAATACGTATGCAAGCGCTGCAAGAAGCGTTGCCGCGTAGTCGAGCTTGCTGACATCGCCGCTACCCCAGCGCATCGATGGCGAGATGTCGAGTGCGAGCGTCCCGCGCAACTGAGTCTCGTGCTCGAAGTGTTTGATCGAATATCGATCCGATCGAGCGAACGCACGCCAATCGATCAGCCGGGGATCGTCACCGGGCCGATAGGCTCGGTGTTCTTTGAAGATGGCACTCGGGCCGCGGTGAGGGCTCCGATGCATGCCCGCCAACAGCCCGTCCACTGTGCGCTTTGCCCGAAACGTGAGCCCGGCCAAACGTCCGGCGAGCTCGGGTTCCAGCACGTGCGTCACGGTTCGATGCTTTGCTTGATGCCTTCGATCACATCGGCAGGTGTCACGCCTTCCGCTTCGGCCCGGAAGTTCATGACGAGACGATGGGTCAGGATGGGCTCGATCAGCGCTCGTACGTCCTCGATCTCGGCGGCGTATCGGCCGTGAAGGATCGCGCGTGCCTTGGCGCCTAGAATCAGACCCTGGCTCGCGCGAGGGCTGGCGCCGAAGGCGACGTTCTTGCGGACGAGCTCCGAGGAGCTGCGATCATCCGGCCTCGAGGCTCTCACCACAGCCACCGCGTGCTGCACCACGTGGTCGGCAGCGGGAACGCGCGGGACGAGATCCTGAAAACCAACGATATCAGCCGCGGAAAGCACCGGAGTAATGGTCGTCGGCAGCGGCGCAGTGGTGCGCTTCACGATGTCGACTTCCTCGTGCTGGCTCGGGTACCGAACATCGATTTGAAACAGAAATCGGTCGAGCTGCGCCTCGGGAAGAGGGTACGTGCCCTCTTGCTCGATGGGGTTCTGGGTCGCGAAGACCAGGTACGGTTGCTCCAACGCGTAGGTGTTGCCGCTCGCCGTGACCTGTCCCTCGGCCATCGACTGCAGCAGGGCGGCCTGCGTCTTGGGTGGCGCGCGGTTAATCTCGTCGGCGAGCAGGATGTTCGTAAACACGGGACCGTGGATGAACCGGAAGTGACGCTTGCCCGTGGTCGCGTCCTCTTCGAGAACGTCGGTCCCCGTCACGTCGCTCGGCATCAGATCAGGGGTGAACTGGATGCGATTCGAGTGAAGCGACAGCGCCTCGGCGAGAGTCGTGATGAGCAGCGTCTTGGCGAGCCCCGGCACCCCGACGAACAACCCGTGCCCCCGCGCGAACAACGCGATGAGCAGGAGCTCGATCACCTCATCCTGACCGACGATGCGCTGTTTGAGGCGCGCGACGATTTCGTTTCGTGCGGCGGAGAGCTGTTGCACACGCAGCACGTCGGAGGTGGCGGCCGTGGGCGGTGAGGGCGGACTACTGCGTACGGGTTCGTTCACGAGGACCTCTTAGCGCCTGGATGGAGGAAATGCCACATTACTCCCGCATCCCTCCGAGACGGGAGCACAGCGCCTGTTCATGGTCGGCTTGAGGAAGGCGGAGCTTGGACAGGATGCAGTGGGGTTGAGGGTCGAACGGATTGTGGGCGATCGCCCGGTTTGCGGCATCCCTCGCGAGAACGAACTTCGAGATACGAAACATCGCGGTCGCGAGACTCGACAGTGCCGGTGCATGGGTCGGGTAACGCTCGAGAGTTCGCATCAACGGCGCCACCGCTGCTCCCGGGCGGCCTCCCGCGATGGCTGAACGGGCGTAGCGGGACGCGACGACGGGATCGCCCGGCGCGGCTTGGTGAGCCTTCGCGTACTCCACGGACGCGGCGGCCGGCCGAGAGCGGGGCCACAAGAGATCGCCAAGCCGCACGTAGTTGCGCGCGTCCTCGAGCTCCACGGCGGCGACCTCGTCCTGCTCGGTGGCTTCGCCGCTGAGGTAGCGCGGTATCAGCCGTGCAGGAGGCGGCTTGGGCGCGCGCGACAGAGCCCTCTTCCAACGCGTCTCGAGAGTCTTCCACGGCACCCCGGCGATGGCGGCCAAGGCCCTTCTCGCGTCTTGCCCATTGCTGATGCGCCAGAGCGTTTGTTGCAAACCTTCGCGCCCGTACTCGCGGTAGTACATCTCGATGAACGAGGAGACCTGCGCGAAGGCCAGCGACGCCGCCTCTTGCGTGGGCAGAAGCGCGATGGATGGATGCAACTGGTCGAAGTCGAACAGCTCGTGGGCCTCCACTGCGTCGTGAAGCAATTGACTCGCCGCGGGATTGTTTGGAAGCGATGCCTCGTCCTCTCGCCAGCGCGTCTCTAGGAACTTCGCCACACCCTCCTGCAGCCACACAGGCGCCTGATCGAGCGTAGCCTTGGTCAGCAGCAGATGGACGTACTCGTGCGCAATCGTGTCTAGCCAAGGGTAGCCATGCATCAACGTGCCGGGCGACGCGATCATCAGGCGACCCCATTTGCTCAATGCAATCGTACCGGTATTGCGAATTGCCTCCACGGACAACGTCGTCACGCGCGCCAGCGACGCTGCGTCGGGATAGATCTCGAGGCGAACCGGGCTGACCATCTTGACGCCAAGCTCCGCCTCCAGCGCCGCCGCGGCTCTCTTGAGCGTGTCGATCGCATAGGGGACGAGGATCTCGTCGCGACCCGGCGCGTACCGCACCTCGAAGTTCTCATAGGTGAATGTCTCGTAGTTTTTCGTCATCTCATAGGTGTCCGCGATGACGTCCACCAGCTCGCCCAAGTTCCCGGCCGAACCCGTATCCCTTCGAAGCTCCGCAATCCCGTCGACCGCCGCCTCGTAGTCACCCGCATAGAAACTAGCGAGCACCTCGAGCTCGACGACGCGTGAAGTTCGCGGGTGGTGATCCAGGTACTCCTGAAGCAGGACTTGCGCAGGGACTCCTTCGCCCGCGGCCAGCGAGGCTTCGAGCAAGTCCAGAATCTCAAAGCGCGCCGCCTGTTCAGCGGGTACGGAAGTCGCAAGCGAGCCAAGTAAAGTGCAGGCCATGAACAACGCCGCACGCTTCATCGCAATAGCCTTTCGTAGTAGTCGTCGACGGCCTGCCGGTAGCCCTCGGGTGGCGTGCCATTCATCGCGTCGAGGACGCGGCGTCGCCAAGCAAGCTCGTCGGCTTTGGAGCGGCCACTCGGGATCTCCACGCGTTCGTTGGCGCGCGCCCCCTTGCTGCGCTCCTTCCCGCCGCCGCCGACCGGGTTCTGACGCTGGGATTCCAGGTGCTCCCGCAACCGCCGGAGCTGATCTGCCGCAGCCTCCTGCTGCTTGTTGGCCTCGAGGGGATTGCCTTCCTCCAGGGCTCGCTTAGCGCGCCCCATGGGACGCTCGGTCGATTCGAGCTGTTCCGCCGCATCGTCGGAAACCGGCACTCCACCGACTTGCTCACGAAGCCGGCGGGCGAGCTGATGTGTCGCCTGTTGTGCCTTGCCCTGCCGTTCGGCTTGTTTCCCGAGCTGGTGGCGCTCTCGTTCGGTCAGCGAGCCCGCAATGTCCGGGACTGCGCCTTGCGCCGCGTCGCGGAGATCCTGTGCGCGCGCCGCAGCCTGACGCGCCTGTGCCGCGGCATCGGCAACTTCGCCACCTCGTCCGCCAAACATGGTCGCGGAGAGCTCGAGATCTTTCGCCAGAGCGTTGGCCGCTTGGGCCAGCCGGTGGGCCATCGACAACGCCTCGCCGAGATCGCCGCCGTCGAGGGCCTTCTGGAAGTCGTTCAAGCGTTCTGAAGCCCGCCCGCGAAGGCTCGTTTCATAGGGTCCGAGGGCCTCACGGTCGACGCCGCCCAAGAGCTCGGAGACTTCTTCAGCGATTTTCTCGAGCTGGCTGCGGACTTCAGATATCAGAGAATCGTTGTCGCCTGCCGCGCGCTCGACGGCCTTCTCCCCGGCGCGGCGCGCCTTCTCGGCCAGAC
>QMMB01000204.1 GCA_003647035.1 Deltaproteobacteria bacterium
CACCCAGTGGAGTACGCCACCATGTCGGTTTCTTCGCCGTCCACGGCAGGAACTAGATCGACCGAGCCGAGGGGTGTTGGCGCATCCGGATCGCACCCGGCTGCTGCCGCGGAACGTTCGATGATCTCGATGGCCCCTGGAGAGAAACCCGGTTCGCCGTCATAAAGGATCGTTTCGTCTGCCGTTCCGTGGATGACGAGAACGCTGACAGGCGGGGTCCCGGGCTGGCAATCGGCTGGGTCCTCGTAGGTGCCGCCCGCGAGGCTCGCCATGGCGGTGAACAGCGGCGACACCTCGCACGCCATTCGGAACGACATGAAGCCGCCGTTGGAGTGTCCGATGAGGTACACGCGGCTCGCGTCGATGTTGTAGGTCTGCTTGGCTTCTTCGATGAGCCCGCTGAGGTACCCGACATCGTCGACGTTGTCGTCCTGCGTGCAGCACACGGCGCCGTTCCAAAGCTGCCGGCCCCCTTCGTCCGGGGTCCCGTCCGGGAACACCATGACGAACTGTTTCTCGTCGACGAAGCTGAAGAGTTGGAAGTATCCGGCTTGGGTTCGGCCGTCCGCACCGGCGCCATGCAGCACCATGAGGAGCGGGTACGACACGGTGGGATCGTAGTCGGTGGGGATGTCGACTTCGGACGGCCGCTCGTCACCGCCGATGACGAGCGGTGGGTCGGGCGAGAAGTCCTGCCCGCCGGTGCCACCTTCGCCGCCGCTCCCGCCGGAGCCAGCCATGCCGCCGGAACCTGCGGTCCCGCCGTCCTGGCTGTCGCCGCAACCGAGGGCCATCGTAAGCACAAGAAAGGAAATCAGCTTTTTCATGGGGCGGAGGGTAGGGCGGTGGTCGGCTCTAGTAAAGCCCGCGTAGCCTGGCCGGCGGCCTGCGGACCGTATAAGCTCCGCGTCATGGGGGACACGATCTTCAGCAAAATTCTCCGAGGGGAAATCCCTTGCCACAAGGTATATGAGGACGATCTGGTCTTGGCTTTCCTCGATATCGGCCCTCTCAGTTTCGGCCACACCCTCGTGATTCCGAAGGAAGACGTCGCTACACTTGACCAGCTCTCCGATGACGCTGCCGCCGCGATAGGACGCGTCCTCCCCAGGCTCTGCCGCGCGATCATGGCTGTCACAGGGGCCGAGCAGTGCAATATCCTCCAGAACAACGGGCCGATGGCGCATCAGGCCGTCTTTCACGTTCACTTCCACATCATTCCCAAGCCGAGCGTCGACCGGGGGCTCGTGATGGAATGGGCGTCCACGAAGCTCGACCCGGACGAGGCGGCGAGGTTGGCGGCAGCGCTGAGCAAGGAGATTGGGGAGTAACATGGTGGGGCCACGCTTTGACGAATCGATTCCGTTCAAGGGGCTGCGAATCGCGGTGATGACGGTCTCCGATACGCGCAACGAAGAGACCGACAAGTCTGGAGCCTACTTGGTCGACCGCGCACAGGAAGCCGGTCACCACGTTATGGATAAGGTGATCATCACGGACGACCGCAAGCGCATCGAAGTTCAGCTCCGCCGTTGGATCAACGAACCCAACGTCGAAGTCGTCCTTGCGACTGGCGGCACCGGAGTCACTGGTCGCGACGTCACGCCAGAAGCGTTCGAAGGCGTATGGGAAAAACCCATTCCTGGTTTCGGCGAGCTCTTCCGTACGTTGAGCTACGAGCACATCGGTACGTCGACGATTCAGTCGCGCGCATGTGCCGGCGTCGCGCGTGGGACGTATCTATTCGCGCTTCCGGGTTCGACTGGCGCTTGCAAGGACGCCTGGGACGGGATCCTCAGGTACCAGTTGGATATTCGGTACCGGCCGTGCAACTTTGCGGAGTTGATTCCAAGGCTGCGCGAAACCTAGTCGCGTCAGCGACCGAGATCGACGACCGCCGCTGGCATGATGTTCCACGTCATCCTCGACATCGGAATCTCCCGCTTGAGGATCACCTGGCGCTTCGCACGGCCGCGGACCCACACATAGCGGCGTAGCTCGCCCTGCACGTCGGCGGCGACGTAGAGCTCGTCGGTGCCATCACCGTCTAGGTCGGTGAGGAGGGCGGCGTGCTCAAACCCTCCCGAGTCCCGGTCGATGCTCTCCACACCCCACTCGGACTTTGGGTTTTTGCCGGGGCGTAGCAGCCACAGGCCCTTGCTGAACGACGCTGCGACCATTTCCTTCTTACCGTCGCCGTCGACATCACCCACGGTCAGGAATCGGCAGAATCGATCGGGAATCGTCGCGATGATCACCTTGGCGTCCGGCGGCGTGTCTGCATCGTAGCGGCGAATCTCCACTGGCTCGACGAGCTCGAGCCTCGCACCCCGTCCCCTCGTGAGGGCCTCGACCGCGACGTAGAGCTCGTCGGTCCCGTCACCATCGACGTCCCCGACATAGATCTCTTTGGCGTGCCGCTTCCCGAGGTCCGCGACGAGGCTTGGACCTTCGCCCTGCTTCGGTACGTATCGCACCACCTCTCCGCGCTGTGCGTCGGCGTCGAGCTTGTTGGGCTCGCTCGGCGTCGCATAGACTTCCAACACACCGTCCTTGTCGAGATCACCGATCTCGATCTCGTGCACGAACGTGTCCTTCTTCTTGTCGATTCGTTCGACTTTCCATTTGTTGACGCGCTGCCGCAGGATCGCGACCACGCCTTGATCGTGCGTGGCCACCACGATTGCGGGTGTGCCGTCACCATAGACGTCGGCGACTTCGGCATCGCGCATGCGGTTGAACTTGCCGCCAAACTCCGCGTGCCAAAGTGTACTCGCCCGCAGCTTCCCCTTGTCTCGCCGCCACAACTTCAGGTACGCGCCCGAGCCGCCGAGCGTCAGAATGCCGGGCGCCTGGCCCCGCGGTGTCAGCACCATCGCCTTGTGAAAGACATTGCTTTGTGCGTCCTCGACGGTCTCGATCTTCCACTCCCCGCCCTCGCGCGTCAGGATGTCGAGACGCGCCGGACCCGGCTTGGCCGTCGCCTTTCCATCGACCACCTCGAACTGTGAGTACGCGAGAAGCAACCCGTTTGGGAGCGCGTCGGGCACGCTGGTGGCTGCCACCGCCTTCTTGGGCGCGTCCGAAGGCTTGTCGGGCGCGGCGGGACTCGTCTCCTGGGCGGAAGCCGCCGGCGCTTCGGTGGGAGCCGTCGTCTCGCCCCCCTTACAGGCCAGCACGAAGAACAACGCCCAAATCCCAAATCGAGTCACCGCTTGATATCGCATGTGGCGTCGCTACCAACCGTCGGACCTCGGCGCAACTAACCGCCCGAGCTCCTCCTCGGGACAGTCAATTTGACCCTTTTGCGTGTACCGGTTAACTGAGGCCGCTAGGGACGTGAGCGCAACACCCAAACGAATCGCCTTCTTCGTGCTGAAGCTGGTTTTCTCAGTCGGGATGCTGGCGTTCATCTTCCGGAAGGTCCTCCGCCGCGACGGTGCAGAAGACCTGCTCGCGCGATTGAGCGACTTGCACTGGGGCTGGGTCGTCGCGGCCGTGCTGATGCAGCTCATCGCGATCGGCTTCAGTACCGTCCGATGGCAGCGGCTGCTCGTGGGCCAGGGGATCTTCGCCAAATGGGGATTCCTCGGCGGCTCGATCATGATCGCGCGTTTCTGGGGCGCGTTCACTCCGGGCGGTTTCACGGGCTTTGGTGGCTGGCGTATCTACGACGGCGCGAAGCACACCGGCAAAACCGCCCGCGCGACCGCCACGATCGGGGTCGAGATGATCCTCGGCCAGCTCGCCTTCGGTGTGGTCGTCATGACGGCGAGCATCTTCGGGATGCGGTTCATCGGCACCGACGGCGTGCTCCTGGTGAACGCCGTCTTCCTATCGATCATCGTGGTGGGCCTCGCGTTCCTCGCGCAGCCACAGCTCTTTCTCTTCTTCACTCGCTTCTTTCCCGAGGGTATCCGCGCGCGCGTTCAAACTTTGATCGACGCCGTTGGCGCGTACCGGGGCAAGGCCGGCCTTCTCATTCAAGCGGCCGCACTCGGCGTGGGCACACATGCTTTCAACAACCTGATCTACGTGTGCGCAGCGCGCGCGCTCGGCGTCGAGCTGAGCATCGGAGAGGTGTTCTTCGCCTCTTCGTTGCAGATTCTTGCCACGCTCATTCCGGCATCGATCAACGGAATCGGTCTTCGCGAGGCTGCGGCGGTTGCACTGTACACCTCGCCCGCCGTCGGGTTGCCACTCGCGGTCGCGGTCCTGATTCCCACCCTCGGATTTGCCTGCGAGATGTTCGTCTCCGCGTTTGGCGGCGTGATTTTTCTGCTGCGCAAGTCGGGCTACAACCCCGAGATTCGGGTCGAAGACGACGACCGCGAACAGTTGGCGAGCGAGGCGATCCCCAAGGCTGCCCGCGAAGCGTGGCCGCACCCGATTCGCGGTCTCGTCGTGGGGTTCAGCGCTGGAGCTTTTGGCGGGATTCTCGTGGGCTTGGGAGAGGCCACCGTCATCGCGCTGTCCTCAGCAGGCGCGACCGGCGCTCGCGTGTTTCTTTATGGCCCGCTGGCCTACGGGCTGTTCTGCGCTGTCTTTGGCGCCGGCCTCGGGTTCGCCACCGCGCTGAGTGGCCGCTGGATGAAACGCTACGCGCTGCCCGAGAAGGAAGCGTTCGCCTACTTCGTAGGCGCGGTCTTCGGCATCTTTGCCTTTGCGCTTGGCGCGTTCCGCATTCGACGCGATTTCTTTCACGAGGAGCTCGTTTGGAAGAGCGCGATCGGGCTGGCCGTCCTTCTTGGCTGCGCTTTCGTGGCGGCGGGCATGAGCGCCATCCTTGCACGAGTCCTTCGCGTCCTCGTACAGCGCGCACCCTTCGAGCGGCTCGTCCACGCGCCGACTGCCCTCGCCTTGCTGTCCGTTCTCGGCCTTGGGCTTGCCGGGAATATCGCCCTTGGGGAGCGAATGTCGCACGACGGCACGACCGGGGACATCAACGAGGCGGGCGACCAAGCGGGTAATGTCCTCTTCCTCGTGATCGACACGCTGCGTGCCGATCACCTACCGATGTACGGATACGAACAAGGCAGCACGCCGAACCTCGATCGCCTCGCCGAGGATGCGATTCGTTTCGACCAGGCCTTCACCAACTCGAGTTGGACGCGCCCAAGCTTCGCGTCGATTCTGACGGGGCGCCTTCCGTCGAGCCACGGCGTGATGGCCAAGAGCGACGCCCTTTCCGATGCCGTGACGACGCTGCCGGAGGTGCTCAAGACCGTTGGCTACGCCACGGCCGGCTACGCTACGAACTTCAACCTCGCTCCCTACTTCAACTTCCATCAGGGCTTCGACGAATACGTTTACCTCGAGCCCGCGTTCGTCCTCGGGGCCGATGACGCGAGCGCCAAGCTGCTACTCATGCAGCTCATTCGGCAGCGCATCGAGAAAATGCGGGCCGTGCGGGGCGAGGTGCTGCCTGGCACCGCCTACCAGGATGCCGAAACCGTCAATGATGCGCTCACGAGCTGGATCGACCGGCGCGCCGCGTCACCGTGGTTCTTGTTCGTTGGGTACATGGATCCCCACGACCCGTACTTCTCCCATCCTTATGACGGCAGCGGTTACGCCCGCGCTGCCCACCAACACCCGGATCCTTCCGAAGCCCCTGCGCTCACGGCCTTGTACGATGGCGAGATCAGCTATTGGGACGACGAGTTTCGCAAGCTCCTTGATGGGCTCCGCGAGCGCGGGCTCTATGAAGACCTGACGATCATCGTGACGAGTGACCACGGCGAGGAGTTCAACGACCACGGCGGCTTCTGGCACGGGACGACGCTCTACGACGAGCAGGTTCACGTTCCGCTGTTGGTGAAGCTTCCGCAAGCTCGGCGGGGAGGGACGGTCGTTCGTCACTGGGTTCAGAGCATCGACCTCATGCCGACTGTCTTGAAGCTGCTGGACGCGCCCATCCCCGAAGGCGTGCAGGGCGGTGACCTCTTCACGGGAACCGATGTCATTTATGCGGAAGAGAGTCATGAGGGCAACGTCCTCGAATCGGTTCGCGAGCTCGACGGCACCGACGAGTACAAGCTCATCAACGCGAACCGCGACAATCCCCGCGGCCTAAAGCCGATCGAGCTGTATCGCGTCGACCTCGATCCCAGTGAGCAGGAAAACCTCGCGTCCTCGTCTCCCGATCAGATTCGCATGACGACCAAAGCGCTGCTCGAGCAACGGGCCCTCGCGAAGAAAGGTGGGGTCGCCGCCGACTCCGTGGAAATCGACGCCGACGTAGCAGCCCATCTCGAGGCCATCGGCTACATCGAGCGCTAGGCCGCTGCAGCGTTTCGTCCGGCGGCGGGCGGGTGGCTGGCTTCCTTAGCCGTGCGGTGGGCGAGGTAGGCGAGGGCGCCGACCGAGCCTGTCGTGAGGACGGTGAGGAAGTTGTGCCAGGAGGGAATGCCG
>QMMB01000205.1 GCA_003647035.1 Deltaproteobacteria bacterium
CGAGTGTGAGCCCCAGTGTGAGTGCCAGTGGCAGTGGCAGTGTCGGTGCCAGTGCCCGTGTGAGCCGCGAGCGCCAGTGCCAGTGCCAGTGCCGGCGCTGGTGAGTTGACGTGTGGAGGGGCACGGCGGAGCGCGATGTGGGGTTTCGGCGGCGTATGAGTGACAAGCGGCCATGCGTGCACCCACCGCCGATTGGCGCGAGTATCGAGGGGAGGCTTGCGTGGCCCCCGTCTCCCAGTTCTTTCGGCCACTTTTGCAAGCCGACCCGTCCGTTGAAACCCCGCGTCGCGCTCCGCCGCGCCCCGGCTCTTAAAGCGCTATCGTGCAGCGACGTGTTTTTCCATCAGCTCTTGCAGCTCAGATGGCTTCTCGTCGGGATCTTTGCCCTTGCGGCGTTTGTCGATGTCTTCGAGTAGCTCTCGGCACTCCGTCTTATCGCGGAGGTGGTCGAGGAGGAGATTCGAGGCCTGGCTGAAGGCCTTCTCGTATTTTAGCGCCTCGCCGACGCGGCTAGCGATTTGTTCTCGTCCGGTCTGTAGATCGTTCTCGAGGGCCTCGCTGTATCGTTTCAGCTGGCCGCGGAGTGCTTCGATCTGCTTGCGCCGTTCCGCGGCGACGTCTTCTTTCGAGCGTGCGCGGCGCTCGTAGTCGCGCGAGACGCTTTCGAGGACTTCGACCTTGGCGCGGGCTGCGCCGAGTGATTCGTATCCGCGCCGGATTCGTTCGATGTTGTTGCCCGCCGCCTTCACCTCGGCCTGTGCCGTGTGGTGTTCGCGCTGAGCTCGCTTCCGCTTCAGGATCAAGTGGCTCAGGACGTCGCGCTCGGCCGACGCGTCGCGCAGGGCGCGAGACTCTTCGCCGGCGAGGTCTTCGACCTTACGACCGATTTCGGCGCGAAGGCCACGGCCACGCTTCTCGATTGACTCGAGCTTCTTCGAATGGCTTTCGAGCTCTCCCTCGAGCCTGGAGGCCCGCGATGCCAGTTCCCAAATCTTGTCCGATGCGGCTTGTACCTGAGTAGGCGCGTCCCCGTCGGGGTACGCTCGCGCAACTGCCCGAAGGAAGTTGGCTGCGGTTCCGCTCCATTCGACCACACCCGGGGTCTCCGAGGGGGGCGGTGGGGGCGGTGCCATGGGGGCCGCATCCGTCGGCGCGTCCCACTCCCGCGAGGGCAGGGCGCGCTGCAATTCTTTGAGCTCCTCTTTGAGGTGATGGCCATCGCGAAAACGATCCTCGGCCTTCTTCTCGAGCAGCTTCAGAATGATCTGTTCGGCCTGCTCGGGAATCTCGGGGCGGTACTTCCGCGGGTTAGGCGCCTTCGCCTTACGCTGCATCTCGAGCAGCTCGTCGCGATCCCCGGAACGGAACGGCAGTCGTCCAGTCAACATCTCGAAGAACAGAACGCCGAGAGCGTATAGATCGCTCGAGGAGACCGCATCTTCTCCCCGTGCCTGCTCCGGCGACATGTACTCTGGTGTCCCAAAGATGGCGCCCTTTGGAGCGAGACGCGGGTCACGCGTCAACGCAGCGAGACCAAAGTCCAAGATTTTCACGAAGTCTTTTCGACCCCCGCGCGACGTGATCATGATGTTGTCGCTCTTGAGGTCGCGGTGAACGACGCCCAGATCGTGCGCACGCGCAAGTGCAGCAGTCATCTGCTCGAGGATGTCGACCGCGCGCGCGATCGGCATCGGGCCCTTCGCGATCTGGGACGACAGCGAGTCACCGATGAGGTACTCCATCACCAGATAGAGCTCACCGTCGTCGGTCTCACCGACGTCGTGAATGTCGACGATGTGTGCGTGGTCGACGCGGTTTGCGGCACGCGCCTCGCGCACCATCCACGCCCGCAAATGTGTCTCGCCTCGCAGGTCGGGCCGAATCAGCTTCAGCGCAACGACGCGGTCGATGAGCACGTGTCGCGCTCTATAAACAACACCCATTCCCCCTTCGCCGAGCAGCGACTCCAGTCGATATCGACCGGCAACGACTTTCCCGAGAAGCGGATCTTCTGATTTCTTAGAGCGCGAAGTCTTTCGAACAATCCCCATGGTTCCCCCGTACCCAGTGGATATTCGTATGATAAGCAGGAACGAACCGGAGTCCCAAGTGTTCCGCTCTCGCTGAAACCGGGACTAAGCTGACACTGGGTGCCCAACGCGCCTATGATGAGTGCGTCGGTCAGCAACGGAGGGATGTGTGAGCGAAGAACGGCCGCTACTCGGGCCGTACCACATCGAGCGTCGCCTGGCGGCGGGGGGAATGGCCGAGGTTTTCGTTGCGCGTCGTGAAGGTCTTCACGGCTTCTCGAAGCGCGTGGCCCTGAAACGCATCCTGCCGCAATTTTCGAGCGATCCGGACTTCGTTGCGATGTTCATCGACGAAGCACGCCTCGCTGCTCTACTCGAACACCCCAATATTGTTCAGGTGTTCGACTTCGGGCCTATGGGGGACGACCTCGTCCTCGTCATGGAGCTCGTCGACGGTGCCAACGTGAGCCGACTGCTACGCGCCGCGCCGGCGGATTCACCGATCCCGTGGGATGTCGCGCTGCATATTGCGTATCAAACGGCCCAAGCTCTCGACTACGCGCATCACGCAGTCGATGACAAGGGGGAGCCCCTCGAGTTCGTCCACCGCGACGTCAGCCCGGCGAACATACTGCTCAGCCGCACCGGTCACGTGAAGCTGACCGACTTCGGCATCGCGACGGTCCGAAGCCGCGCGCCAACTACGGAAGACGGCCAGGTTCGGGGCAAGCTCGGCTACATGTCCCCTGAACAGGTGCTCGGGAAAGAGCTCAGCGGCAAGAGCGACGTGTTCACGCTTTCAACGGTCCTGGCAGAGATGTTGATCGGCGAACCACTGTTCCAAGGAGAGAGCGAGTTGAACGTCCTCCTTCGGATTCGGGACGCCGATCTTCGCGTGCTCGCACGCTGTGAGCGCCGCATCCCTCAGGACATCCGCGCCCTGGTCCTTCGCGGCCTCCAGCGCGTTCCGGAAGAGCGACCGACCGCCGGCGCGTTTGGCGAAGCGTGCGCGGAAGTGATCCGGCGCCGAGGAATGGGACACGGCCCCGACCGCGTTGCACGTCTCCTGTCGCAGTTGGATCTGATCGACGGAGACGCCCCGGAAATCCATCTTCCAGGGGCCAAAGTGCCCTCCTTGGTGGACAGTGACCTCATGCATCACGCCGGGCAGGAGCTCATCGGGCCGCATCCCGTCACTTCGCCGATCATCTATCGCGTGCAGCTGACGGACGGCAGCGTGATGGGGCCGATGAGCTATCCCCGGTTGATTCAGCTCCTCACGACGGGCGTCATCGACAGTCGTAGCAGCAAGATCTCCAAGTCCGACGGCACGTACATCGATCCCTCCCGCCTGCCGGAGCTCACACGCTTCGTCACCTCGCCCGGGCTTCAGTGGAAGCTCGAAGAGCTGGCCCAAGCTGAGAAGCAAGGGCAGCTCCGCGCGGCGACGCTGCTGCCGGTCTTCTATGACATCATCGCCAAGCAACAGACCGGCGTGTTGCATTTGTGGCAGCGCAATCGGCGCAAGAAGATCTACTTCGTCGATGGCAGGCCAGACTTCGTTGCGTCGACAGACAAGTCCGAGCTGCTCGGGGAGTATCTCGTGGCGACCGGTCGATGTCTGCGAATGGAGATCGAGATGGCGCTAGCGCTCCTACCGAAGTACGGCGGTCGCCTTGGCGACGCGCTCGTCGGGCTCGGGATCTTGCGCCCGGTCGAGCTGTTCAGAGCGATCGGTGATCAGGTTCGCGGGCGGTTGATGGAATCGTTCCGATGGCGGCACGGCGAGTGGGCGTTCGTACGCGGCGCTCGCAGTCACGAGGAGACTTTCCCGACAGGACAAGATCCCTACGAGCTTCTGCGAGATGCCGCGAACGAGGCACACCTCGAGGAGATCGAGTCGGTGCTGGAGCCGCTTCGCGAGCGCGTGGTCGAGCGCTGCGAGGACGGACCCCCACTGACGGTGTTCCGCCTCGCTTCCGAATGGGTTGGCGTCCTCGATTCGGTGTCGGGGGATACGACGCTCGGCGGAGTGCTGGCCCGGGAGAGCGCTTCAGGGGCTGATCTGGAGCCGGTCTACCGTGCGCTCTATCTAGGGCTTGCGTGCGGGCTGGTTCGGACCAAGGTGACTCCTTCGCAGATGCCCTTCCGAGAATCGTATAGCGCTTGAGCCCCTCGTGTCGTTTGTCGAGCTAACCCACCCAACAATCACTCCGAGCCCTGTGCTCGTTGAAGTTCCCCACTCGGGACTGCAGGTGCCTGCCGAGGTCGAATCCGAGATCGACGCGTCGCCTTCCGCGATGTTGCGGGACTCGGACCTCTACGTGGATCAACTCTACCAACGGGCGCCAGAGCAAGGCGCGACCCTCCTGGTGTCCCGCGTGTCTCGCTACGTCGTCGACCTCAATCGCGGCCCCGACGACGTCGACTCGGTGGCGGTGCCGAAACATCCGAATGGGCGACACCTGCCGGCGCGAGGCGTCGTGTGGCGCGCCAGGACGGACGGGACGCCGCTTCTGCGCGCGCCACTGAGCGTCGAACAGTTCTCGCGTAGGCTCGAGCTCTTTTACGAGCCCTATCACCGAACGCTACGCGACGTCGCGGCGCAGATACGAGAGCGGCACGGTCAGGTCGTCATTGTTGCCGCCCATTCGATGCCGTCTGCGGGCCGTCGAACGGTGGGCGGGCGACCGGCGCGCCGTGCCGACATCGTCCCGGGCACGCGCGGCCGCTCCACCGCCGATGGTCGTATTATCGATCGCATCGATTCGCAGTTTCGTGAAGCGGGGCTCAGCGTGAAACACGACGACCCGTATCGGGGCGGGTGGACGACCTCGAGCTATGGTGCGCCAAAGCGAGGGCAGCACGCGGTTCAGATCGAGCTCAATCGTGCGCTCTACGTCGACGAGCACACGAGCGAAATCAAGAAGAACGATTTTACGCAGCTACAAGCCGTGCTCGAGCAGCTGGTCGGCAAGCTCGGCAGCCTGGTGACCGACTCGGCTCAGTTCGCGACTGGCTGATCGACCACGCCCGATTCGGTTGAACGAACCTCGAGGCGGTAGCGGCTGTTGGCCGTTTGCAGGTAGTAGGTGTCCAGCCCGTCTTCCCCGCACAGCTGCAGCACGCGCTTCACCGGAGTCGTGACGTACTCGTGGAGCCCGTCGGCAAACTCGATGACGACGACCGAGCCCTTGCGAGGCGGCCGTAAAAGACGCCCGACGACGGCGCGACCTGACTTGCGGCCTACTTTGCGAAGGACGACTTCCACGCCTCGAAGCTAGCATAATTGAGTGCCGCGGCAAAGCAGACACCGAAAAACGCAGCCTTTTCAGCTGTTGTAGCTCCAGCACGACCGGTGCATCTCGCTTGACTCTACCGCGCAACAGAAGCATTTTGCCGGCTCAGATGCTTCGCGGCCGCGCTCCAGCTTGCTTCCTTCTGCTGCTCACGACGAGTGCCCTTGCGGGCGTTGGGGGCTGCAAGCGCGACCTCGGCGAGTGCAATCTCGACGGGCAAACCCAAGATGGGCAGTCGATTCCCGGGCCCGCTGCGTTTGACATCGCGTATCGCGTTACCGACGGACTGCCGATGTACGAGGGACAAGCTCTCGTTCAATCGACCTGCGGCGATGGAGCGTTCTGCCACGCACCCGCCGCGGTGGGTGGCGATCGACTTGGCGCGCCAGCCGGGCTGAACTTCGACGTCGCGCTGGCGTGCACCGACGAGACCGAGGATCCGAGTTGTACGCAGCCGATCGAGAGTTGCGAAGGCGGACAGACCGACACTGCGTATTGCCAACGCCTCGAGAAACTCCATGGCAACCAGGGGAAGATCCGGGACTGGGCCGAGGGGATGATTCAAGAGGTACGCAAGGGCACGATGCCTCCGGGCGCGGCGGGCCGAAGCGTTCGCAATGCGACGCCGTGGCGCCGTGGCCTCGGCGGGCCGGCGTTGCCCCCGATAGAGTCGGACGAGGGCCAAGATATCGTCCGTAACTGGCTCGCGTGTCAGGCCCCCGTCATCGCGCGCACTGAAATGCCGCCTTCGGAGGCACTCGAGCTGACCGAGTGCACTTCCGTGGACGATGAGATTTGCATTTACAACGGCCCGCAGGGTGAGTTCCCCGACTCGACGTGGAGCGACATCTACTGGAGCGTGATGTTCACCCGGTGCGTCATTTGTCACGGTCCCCCGAACACGAACACCGACGAGAACCCCGACAACCCGTTTAATGGAACGATTCCAGGGGGCGCGAGCGTGACGGCCTTTGCTGCTTTGGATTTGACCGGCACGAATGTGATGGACACCACGGACTGGGCAACGGAGTCCTGGTCTGCCGTGGGCGAGGCG
>QMMB01000206.1 GCA_003647035.1 Deltaproteobacteria bacterium
AATCGTTCGAATGGCAGCGTCCATCACCGCGTTGATCTTGTCCGACTTCACAAACCTCGCTCGCCATGTCTCGCGGGTCTCGCCATCGAGCGCCTCGGCGCCCTCGGCGGTCATCGGCCCGGCGGGCGGGATCCGTTTGCGAACGCGCTTCAGATAGCTGAGCGCCCCCTGCATCTGAATGAGGTTGGGAACCGACATTGAACGAATCGACCGCTTGTAGGTCGACACCTTCCCTTCGACCTCCAGCACTTTCTTCCCTTTGACGTACGTCGGAAACGTCGCGATCCCAAGCTCGTTCGCAAGCGCATGCACACGCTTTTGCCCAGGCCCAATCCACTGCCCGCCAACATCAAACGTGCCCCGCCCGATCTGTTCGGTCCGCGTGCGCCCGCCGACACGGTCCCGCGCCTCGATCACCCGTACGGACGCCCCCTGAGCACGAAGCCTACGCGCCGCACAAAGCCCCGACAGCCCGGCCCCCACAACCACGACATCCGCCCGCTCGGTCATCCCGACGGTTATAGTACGCGCAAGGGCGTCTACTCAATTTTGGTGATTCTCGGGCGTCGGTGCGTTCGGCGCCGCGGTTCGTTTCTGACCTCGAAAGACTGCTCGAAAACGAAGATCTCCTCCGCGTCGGTCAGCGTGAAGAGCCGCGTCGGGAGCTGGGGTAGCAGGTGCGGGTGGTCCCGTGTGTCCAGCACAACCTTAAAGTCCGTGCCGGCGGCATTGCGCCTAGAGAAGTGAGCAACGCCTAACCCATTGGTACGAGCGACAGACTCCCCGTTGAGAAGGACGGGCAGATCGGGACCTTTCTCCGCTTTGATGACGAAGGCGGCGATTCGTTCCGTGGGCACGCACCGCAGCGTGATCTCCATGGGAGGCGGCTCGAACCCATCGAGCCCTTCGAATCTCCGCAGCCTGAGAACCTTGGACTCGCTCGGAGCCGCGTGCCCTGCCGGGCACTGGTGCTGGATCATCAGTCGCTGCCCAGGCACGCCGCGGATCTTCGTCTGTACGATGCCGTTCGAATCACTCTCGCCCGCTGGGTCCCCATCCACGGTCACGCGAGCTCGGGGGAGCCGGACGCCGGGATCCGATTCGACGACGAAGCTGACGGCGACCAGGCGTGTCGAGCGGACTGGCCCTTTGCACGAAGCGAGGACCAGTGCGCTCACCACGCTGAGCAAGCAGTAGCTCAGCGACATGCCAGGCTCGCTGTCTCGGCCCGACCGGAGCATCCCAGTTTCGCTTCCAGAACGACCACGATATCTCGGAACGCGGCTTCGTGCGCAAAGAGGCCAGCGAGCACACGATACTGGGAGAGAGCGCGTTCGAAGTCATTCGACGCAATCAGGCTCGCCCCTCGACGCTCGGCATCCTCCCGGTCAGCGGGGCTCACATCCTGGCGGGCCGGAGCGAGCATGGGTCCGGTGCCGGGCGGCGCCAACGCTGGCCCAGGCAACGCGGCGAAATCTTGTGAGCGCGTAGCGTACTGCCGTGCATTCATCTCGGTGATCATGTCGCGCAGCGCAGCCGCAGCCCGCCACTGCTGATAGGCCACCGAACCCAGGCCCATGACCACGGCAAGAACGATGACAAAAGCGATGACAAAAACTCCGACCGGGCCTGCGCCCACTTCGATCGCCCTCCGCACTCGCCGGTGAAGCCTTGCGGGCGGAACTCGCCGCGACCCTCTCGGATCGTCAACGGCTCGATTCGGACGAGGAACTGGTGTGGGGGGCGAGAGCGCGCGACCGGAGCCCTCGAAGGGTGGGTCCGGGTCGGACAGCCGAATGGGATCGATGAGCGTCCTATCGTTGTCGATCTCTCGGATGAGTATCGTGGGCGGCTCACTCATTCCGCGCTCGCAAAGCTCTCCGAGCGTTCAAAGGAGTGGGTCAACCGATAGCCAGTGTCCCGGTCGTAGCCGCGAACTTCGCTGATGTGCGTCACGCGGCGCGAGCCGTCGGGGAGGCGAGACACTTGCACGATCGTGTCGATAGCCGAGGCGATCTGGGTCCGCAGAAGATCGATCGGCACGGCGACGTCACCCATCAGTGCCATGGTCTCCAATCGGTTCAGTGTGTCGATCGGAAGCGTGGCGTGGACTGTCGAAAGGCACCCACGGTGGCCCGATGTCATCGCTTGAATCAGGTCGAGCGCTTCGCCGCCGCGAATCTCGCCGATCACGATTCTGTCCGGGCGCATGCGGAGCGTGGCTCTCAGGAGCTCGCGGATCGTGACCCCACCCTTCCCCCGGGCGTCCGCGGGTTGCGCCTCGAGGTGGACGACGTGAGGCAGTCCGAGCTGGAGCTCCTGGGAATCTTCGATGACGACCACGCGCTGATCGTTCGGCGCAAGCGACGCCAATGCATTGAGTAGAGACGTCTTGCCCGAGCCACTCCCACCAGCGACGACCACGTTGTCCTTTCTGGCGAGAATCTCCCGAAGAAGGCCTGCCGTCGCCGGGCAAGCCGATCCAAGACCGACGAGCCGATCCAAGGTCAATCGCTCTCGGCGAAATCGCCTGATGCAGACGACGGGCCCCGACGTGGCAGCCGGCGGAATGATCGCTTCGACCCGCGAACCATCCGGCAGCCTCGCCTCCAAGATCGGCTGCCGTGCGCTGAGCTCCCGACCCACGAACTGAGAGAGGTTTCGGAGCGCGGACATCAGCGCGTGCTCCGACGCGAACTCGTGTCCCGTGAGGTGCAGGCGTCCTCGCTTCTCGACGTAGATCTCGTCGTGGCCATTGATCATGATTTCGCTGACCTCGTCGCCCTCCAAAAACGGGGCGACCGGAGCGAATAGCGAGGCCACGGTTTGCTCGAATACGTAGCGCGGAATGCTCACGGCACCTCCTCCTCGCTCCCATCGAGCGAGAAAGACGACGGTAAGAGCCTAGGACCCATCGAAGCGGCGACGACCTGGGCGAGGAGCGAGCGCACCTCGGCGGCATGAGGCCCCTCGGGGTTCAACCGCAGGTACTCCCGGAGGTGCTGTCTCGCGCGTTCTTGGTCCGCGTGACGGTCACGATAGAGCATCGCGAGCCGGTAGTGAGGCAACGGCATGAGTGGCTCCGCTCCCACGATCCGTTCCAACTCGGACTGGGCACGCACCACATCACCGAGCGCCTCGTAGATCGTTGCGACGACGAACCGAAGAGCCCAGTCGCCGGGGTGGTCGCGAAGGTAAGTGCTGGCGTGACCAAGAGCCGATTGGTAACGGCTCGCCGCCACGCAGACCCGCACGAGCCAGTAGACCACGGTCGCTTCGTCGTGACCGCGCTGGCGTGCCGCGCTCAGGTACTGTTCGGCGCGAAGCAGATCGCCGGCGCGCGCGTGGGAGGCCGCCAAGAAGATGAGATCGTCCACGGTCACCGCCGACAACTCGGCCTGCAGGTTGGGCCTCGTGTGCAGGGTGGCGTGGTGACATCCGCTAACGATCTCAAAGCATCCGAGAAGCAGCACGCCGAGCCCAAGGCTACGGTGCGGTGCGCGCCTTGACCATGACTCGCCCGATGATCTCGCTGAGCCATTCGACATACTCGTGCCTCCCGATGTGATCGGTTAAAAGAAGCAACCGACGGATTTCAGTGAGCGCGACCGACCATCGTTCCCGCTCGAGCGCGTTCAAGAGATTGAGCCGTGCCGCCGCGTAGTCCGTGTTCACCCGGGCCGCGAGCGCTGCGCCGGCACGACGCGCCCGGTGTACCCCGACGTCATCGCCCGCAGCCCGATAGCAGGATTCGGCCTCGAGGTAGCGCCGTACGGCACGAACGCCGTCGCGCGGATCATACGCGTATCGGTCCGTCCGCAGGCGCGCGAGCTCCTCCGTTCTTCGACCGTTCGCAAAGGCGTTGCCCTCGGCGGGGCAGCTTGCCTCCTCGACGAATAGCTTCGGATGCGCGTCGAAGGGGCGATGGACCGCGACCCGGGTTTCGCGCGCGCTGAGCCGCCAGCCAAGCACCGCCAGTGTGAGCAGGATGACGAGCGCGACCGCGCCCTTGCCCCCATTTGCAAGCCCTGCGGTCATGCCGGCCCGAAGCCTCCTGTCATGAAGCGAACCACGACTGGACCGAGAAGGAGGACGATCACGCAGAGAAAGATGAGCGTCATCGGGCCGAGAAGCATGAGAGCAGCTTCCGCGGCGGTCTCTTCTGCTGCGATGCTTCGCCGCAGGCGTTGCGTTTGCGCCTGAATGGTCAGCACGCTCGCGAGCGGACTCCCCTTGGCCTCGGCCTGAACGACGCTGTTGACGAACTCGCGAACCTGATCGGTCGGAACGCGCATTGCGAAGGCCTCCATCGCGCTCCGTCGAGTGTGTCCGAGGTCGAGCTCCTGAAGCACGCGACTGAATTCTTCAATCACCGGGTCGTTCGGGTCAGCAGCGCTATCGGCAATCCGTCGGAGCGCCCCGGGGAAATCGAGACCGGCGCCCATGCACATCGCGGCAAGCTCCACCGAGCCCGCGAGCCCGCGGCTGACACTTCGCGCTCGCGCCTGAGCCACCGCCAACAGCCTAAACCAAGGCGCGACGAGCCCGAGACAGAGGGCGCACACCGCTAGCAGCCGGGGCAACATCAGGACACGGCAGACGAGGAGCCCAACGATGCCCAGCCCGACGCCGCAGACCATGCACATCGCCATCAACTCGTCTTCGGACAACCCCAGATACTCACCGGCACGAACGAGCGCACGACGCAATCGCGTTCGGACACGCTGCAAGGGGAAGGCCGCCAGCCACCCGGCCAGGACACGCACCAGCGGCTCGACCACCCCGAATGACCCCCGGCGACGAAGCGCATTGGCCCGTTTGAGGCCTCGCGTGCCCAGGGTCGGGCGGACGGCAGCGGGTGTCATCGAGAGGTGGAAGACGAGCGACGAGAGCCCCACTAGCACCATGATGAACGACAACGCGAGCAGAAGGCTCAACCAGGCAGTCACAGATCGGCCCTCGCGATGTGATGAGCCCAGAACGTCGCGAACGCCCAGACGAGCGCGCAGGCACCGAGTATCGCCCGACCAATCGCATGAATCAGCATCGGGTCGAACCACGACCCGTCCAGCCACGCGATGATGACGCAAAGCACGAACGGCACCGAAGCGAGAACCAGAACTTGCCCACGCCCCTCGGCGGTCTTGGTCCGGAGCACACCTTCGAGCCGAGCCGCTTCACGCAAAGCTGCGGCTGCGCGCTCCAACGTTCGTGACAGGTCGCCGCCCGTTTGCCTCGCCACGACGATCGTGGTGAGCGCTCCCGAGATCACCGTGCTGTCGACCCGTCGGGAGAGCGCGTGGATCGCGCGATCGAGGGGCGCTCCGAGACGAAGCTCTTTGACGAGGAGATCGATCTCTTCGCTGAACGGCTTCGGAACCAACGCCACGGTCGACGCAATGGCTTCCCCGACTGAAGAAGTGGCCTTCAGCGCATTCGCAAGCATCAGCAACCAAGTGTCGAGTTGACGCTCGAGCTGAGCAACGCGTGCCATGTGGCGCTTCCACAACAGCCATGGGGGAGCCACGGCCGCAACCAACCCAAGGAGGGCGAAGACAGGACTGCGCGTCAGCGCGAGCATCGCAAGAGCGGCGACACACGACAGGATCTGTGCCCGGGCGAGCCGCGCGCCGCGGTACCGCATCAGGAGGAAGCTGCAATGGGTGTCTAGACGAGCAGAATAGACTCGGAACGAGCGGTCGAGCAGGCCGCCCTCTACCCGAAGGAGCAAGTACGTGAGGGCAGCGCATCCGCCGACGGCCAACCCACCGCACAGAAGGATCGATGCGAACGGCCCGAGGCTCACAAGTACTCCCCGCCACGGATGAGCCCCCGGGTAATGAACTCGTCGAGGAAGCTCGGGACGTAACCGGTCGTTCGATGCTCGCCCAGGACGCCACCGGCGGGACTGACGCCACTTCGATGAAACGCGAAAATTTCGTGGAGAACGAGCTCGCCGGCCTCGCCCAGCGGACCGACCTCTGTGATGGACGTCACTCGACGCGTCCCATCGGAAAAGCGTGCCTGCTGCACGACCACGTGAACGCTGGCGGCGATCTGTTCGCGAATAGCGCGAGGCGACAAGTCTAGACCGGCCATCATGCAGAGAGTCTCGATGCGCTTGAGCGCTTCTGCAGGACTGTTGGCATGGGTCGTCGTCATTGAGCCCTCGTGGCCGGTGTTCATCGCCTGCAACATGTCGATGGCCTCGCCCGCTCGGCACTCGCCGACGATGATTCGGTCGGGCCGCATGCGAAGCGCGTTCTTGACCAGCGCGCGAATGTCGTAGCCGCCGTACCCGCCGAGATTGGACGGCTTGGACTCGAGCGAGACGACGTGCGGCTGGTTGAGGCTCAGCTCCGCGGCGTCTTCGATGGT
>QMMB01000207.1 GCA_003647035.1 Deltaproteobacteria bacterium
CCCATCGAGGAACTCCATGACGAAGTAGCTCGCGCCGCGCGTGGTCTCACCGAAATCCGAAATGTCGACGATGTTTTCGTGGCCGATCCTCGACGCGCTCTTCGCTTCTTGGCGAAAGCGCGCAACAACCTCGGGACGCCGCGACAGGTCATCGCGAAGGACCTTGATCGCCACCCTCTTGTCGATATCGCGATGGAGGCCTTCGTAGACCAAGCCCATTCCGCCCTCGCCGATTCGGCTCTTCACCACATAGCGGCCGGCCAGCACCATGCCGACGAGAGGATCGTCCGGATTGAGCGGACTGACGCTCATCTGCGACGTCGTCACGAGACGCGTGGCGTCGACGGGGCAGAATACCTCTCCCGCGCCGTAGTCACTTCTGCAGGCAGGACATACCTTCATGACGGTGAATTCCCGATTATCTCCCCAATTTCACGGTAGCATTGCGATTGTCAGAGGGTCAACGATGGGGCCAATCTCACAGGGCCTCATTGCCAATCGAAAGGAGCTTTGATAGGCGCACGCCGTGGGCTCAACGGTACGATTGCTGGATGATACGCTGATCGACCAAATTGCAGCGGGCGAGGTGATCGAGCGGCCCGCCAATCTGGTCAAAGAGCTCCTCGAGAACGCGATCGACGCGGCGGCAACCGCGATTACCGTGTCAGTGGAAGACGGGGGCCGAGGTTTGGTGCGTGTGAGCGACGACGGAATCGGCATGTCGCCTGAGGACGCTGCCCTGTGCATCGAACGACATGCCACCAGCAAGATCGCTGCGTTCGAGGATCTCGCGCGTGTCGCGACGCTCGGGTTTCGCGGAGAGGCCCTTCCCTCGATCGGGTCGGTCTCGAAGATGACCATCACCACTCGGCCGAAGGCAGACCTGGAGGGCACGCGGGTCATCGTGGAAGGGGGCGAAGTGCGGGAGATATCGCCCGCGGGGTGCCCCCCTGGGACGACGGTCGAGGTCCATGACTTGTTTTACAACGTGCCGGCGCGAAAGAAGTTTCTTCGGGCCCGTCAGACCGAAACTTCTAGAATTTTCGAGGTTTGTCAGCGCGTCGCGTTGAGTCGTCCGGGCCTACGATTGGTCGTCGCATCCGATGGGCGCACGGCCCGGCAGTACCTGCCGGTGGCCGATCTCGCCGAGCGCGCGTACCAGGTGTTCGGCGACGTGGCGTTTCAGGAGATCCATACCGAGCGCGAGGGCGTGGGCCTCGACGCGGTCTTGGCGCCGATCGAGCTCGCACGCTCCGGCGCGCGGCACCTCTTTTTGTTCGTCAACGGGCGTCCGATCGTCGATCGGGGCCTCGCTCGCGCGATCGCCTTCGCGTACGGCGATCGATTGCCCCCGGGGCACTACCCTCGAGGAGTGGTTTCGCTTCGTCTTCCGCCCGAAGACGTCGACGTCAACGCCCATCCACAAAAGACGGAGGTGCGGTTCAAACAGACCGCCCAACTCGTGGATCTCGTGACTCGGATGGTTGCCGCGCGGCTTCCGGCCCTACCCACGGGCGACGCCTATTGGGAGGCGCGCATTGGCACCCACGCAAGCGCGGGTCCGGCTTCGAAGGGAGCAACCACAGTCACCGAGACCGCTGCTCCGTATGAGGCGCGCAACCCAAACGGCCTCCGTTTCGTCGGTCAAGTCCGCGATCGCGTCCTGATCTGCGAGAGCGACGATCAGATTCTGGTGCTGGACCGCGAACGGGCCGATGCGCTCGTCCGTTACGATGCGCTTCGCGAATCGGCGACCACCGGGTCGGTCCGTCGTCACAACCTGCTGTTCCCCGATCGGTTCGAGATTGCGCCATCCGCGGCAGCCGCGCTCGAGCGGCATGAAACATTGCTGCGTGACCTCGGCTTCGATTGGTCTGAGCTCGGCGAGGGCACTTATGCCGTGCGAGCCATCCCTGCGCTCCTCGCCGACGCTCGCGCGACCCAACTCTTCGAAGCCGCGCTTACCAGTCTCGAAGGCGACGGCGAAAATCGGACGGACGCCGTGCTTCGGTCGCTCGCAAACCGCGCCGCCAAGCCCAACGGCGACCCGCTCGATGACGCTGCTGCAGAGCGCATCGTAGCCGGTGTCTGGCCACGCCGGGACGCCCACCGATCCTGCGTGATCGGGCGCGTTCAAGTGTCACTAGGAAGCGGAGAGAGCTTCGATGACTGACGCGCTTCAGCCGCTTCTAGTCATCGCGGGACCCACCGCCTGCGGCAAGACCGCTGCCGCCATCGAAGTAGCGCACCACTTCGATGGCGAGCTCGTCGGCGCCGACAGCGTGCAGGTGTACCGGGGCTTCGACGTCGGGTCTGCCAAGCCGACATTGCCCGAGCTTAGAGGCGTGGCGCACCACCTCCTCGATGTCCTCGATCCCGACCAGGAAGTGGACGCAGTCGCCTACGCCAACCTGGCAGACGCCGCGATTCGCGACATTCGTGACCGCGGGCGTCTTCCGATCGTCGTCGGTGGCACGGGTCTTTGGATCCGAGCGCTCGTCCGTGGGCTCGTCGACGTCCCGCCGGTGGACCCCGACGTCCGTCGACACCTCGAGCAGACCGCAGCCTCGGAGGGCGCGCCCGCGCTGCATGCCAGGCTGGCTCAGGTTGATCCAATCTCTGCCGACGCCGTTCATCCGAACGACACGCTGCGGATCGTGCGCGCGCTCGAGGTTTACGAACAGACCGGGCGTCCCCTCGGCACGCTCCGCGCCGAGCATGCGCTCGGAGCGCCTCGATATCGCACTATGCTCATCGTCCTCGACATGGATCGGGAGCAACACAGTGCTGTGATCGAGCGTCGCGCGAAGCAGATGCTCGAGGCCGGTTGGGTCGACGAGGTGCGCTCGCTCCGCGCACGATGGGGCGACGATATCCGCCCATTTGGAAGTGTCGGGTATCGCGACGTGCTCGCACACGTTCGCGACGAGGTCCCCCTCGAGGAAACCTTGCGCCGAGTCCGAAAGTCGACCCGCGTGTACGCACGCCGGCAGCGAACCTGGTTCAAGAGCGAGCCCGGTGTAAGCTGGCGGTGCGAAAGCGCCGAGCTCCGCGAGCCAGACGGGCTCGACCGCATCGCAAAGGGCCTGGGGCTGTGAACTTCTTCGGACATTCGGTCGAACGCGCCGCCCCGGAACTACTCCGCGGGGTTCAGGACGCGCTAGGCTCCCAGAACTGAGATGCTCGACGCAACGGGAAAACGCAGCGCCAGCGGCGAGAAGCGGCGGCGCTACCTGAAGTGGGGCCGGATCGCGGTGACAGTGGCCGCCGTCGGCTACCTCGCGAGCCGTGTTGAACCAAGCGACGTTCTGCGCGCTTTTCAAAGACTCTCTTTGGGAGCGGCGCTCACCGCGATCGCCGCCGTCACATGCGGACTCCTGTGCGGAATGGTTCGATGGCGCCTTCTGCTCCGCGCGTATGGAGCCATCGATGTGCCTCGCTGGCCGCGAATCGCCCACCTCTATTTGGTCGGACACTTCTACAACACGTATGCGCCGGGCGGAGTCGGTGGCGACGTCATTCGGGGCGTCGCCGGCCGGAAGGCCTTCGGCGATCTCGACTGGGCGAGCGCGACGAGCGGTGTGGCGGTCGTCTTCATCGAGCGGGTCATCGGCGTCTCGGCCTTGCTCGTCCTCGCGACGAGCGCGTACTTGATTTGGCCGATCCCCGGAATCGGGAACTTCGGCCCATGGGCGGCCCTAGGTCTCGCTACGGCAGCAGGCGCGGTGATCGGAATCGCTATCGCGCCTAGGTTGGCGCCGCTTCTTCCGGAGAAGCTCGGCAAGCCTCTTCGCGCGCTCCCGCGCCTTCGTTCCATCGGACCTTTCCTCGTCGCCTTCTTGCTGTCGCTCATCATCCATTCGATCAACATCGTCACGGGTCACGTCATCATGCACTCGCTGGAGCCCTCGGTGACCTTGACGCAGTCCGCTGTGGTGATGCCGCTGATCGGCGCGTCTGCGTTCTTCCCGTTCACAGTCGGTGGTGCGGGCGTTCGAGAGGCCGCGTTCGCAGCGCTCTACGGGACTGTCGGCGTCCCCGAAGCCAGCGCCTACGCGGCCTCGCTCAGCTTCTGGGGCACCCAACTGCTCACCGCGGCAGTCGGCGGTGTGGTCAACCTACTCGTGCCGCTCTCGGGACCGGAAAGTGACTGAGGAGAAGCTTCTCGGCCTCCCCGTCCGATCGCGCCGAATGACCGGCGCCGCAGCGGGCGCCCTATTCGCCTTCTACGTGTGGACGATGTGCCGGAGCCTGTCGATGTACGACAGCCCCGAGCTCGCGCTCGTCGCCGAGCAGCTCGGTCTCGGCCATCCATTTGGTCAGCCCCTGCACACCCTGATCGGGGGTCTGCTCGCTCGCATCCCGGGCATCGATCCGCTGGTCGCACTGAACGCCTTCTCCGCGCTCGCCGGGGCACTGACCGTCATCCCGGCAACCAGCTTTGCCGAGACCTTGGTGCGGCCGGGTCCCAACTGCCCGGCCGGCGACGTACGATTCGTCGCGCCCACCATCGCGATTGCCGGAATGCACCCCGCCCTGTGGGAACCCGCGACCCGCATCGAAGTGTATGCGCTGGCGGCCTTCTTCGCCCTGTGGGGCGCTGCCCGCTTCGCCAGCGCCGTTCTCGACGAAGACCCACGCTCGCGCCCCTATCTCGCGACGGGCCTCAGCTTGGGGCTTGCCGCAAGCGCGAACGTCGTGTGCGCCTTCGGCGTTGCGGTCGCGATCACCCCACGACTCCTGACGGCTATAGCGCGACGCGAGATTCCCCGACGCGCACTCGGCCTGGTGATCGCCGGGGGACTGATCGGACTGACGACCTATCTGTACGTCTTTGCTGTGGCCGGAAGGGAGGACGTCGTCGTGTGGGGCGCACCCACGAACGCGGCTTCGCTCAAGCACTACTTCACCGCTGCGGATTTCAGCTCCAAGGCCGTCGCGTCGTGGTCCGAATGGTGGGGCCACGTGCGGGAGCTGTCCGAGTGGTCGCTCCACAATGGGCTGATCGCCATGCTCCTCGCAGGGTTCGCGGGCTACGCGATCTATGCGCGCAAGCCGGGCCTGGGCCGCTTCTTCTTCATCGCACCCTTGATCTTCTTCGTCTCGTTCATCGCCCGCAACGGCACCTTCGCGGTGGACGTCCTGGACTATGCCGGGTATCTCGCGATTCCTACCTGGATCGCGGCCTCCGGCGTCGGCCTTTTCGTCGCCTACCTCGCAGAACGCAAGCGCTCCCTGGCTGTCCCCGCACTGGCTGCGATCGTGCTTCTCGTCATGGTGGCCCCGCCCGCCCCGTACGAACGTACCCGGAACCGCGATACATTCACTTGGGACATCGCCCACGAGGCGCTTCAGGCCGC
Source organism: Deltaproteobacteria bacterium (assembly GCA_003647035.1). Lineage (GTDB taxonomy): Bacteria > Myxococcota_A > Polyangia > Polyangiales > Houyiibacteriaceae > SG8-38. The sequence continues at coordinate 5,361 of QMMB01000207.1, forward strand.
GCCGCCGGACGCGATCGTCATCATCCAGGCCGATCATTGGATCGGACCGCTCTGGTACCTGCAAGAGCAGCGCGGCCTCCGACCGGACGTGACCCTGCTCGCCTACGGTCTCGCATCCTCAGGTTGGTTCTGGCGGCATCTCTACCGGCGCCATCCAGACCTCGATCCCCTGCCGCTCCAGGGTCCTGGCGGACGCGACGCAAGAGTGCGCCGGTTCCTCGCCTCCAACTCGACCCGCCCGGTACAGATCGAACGCGCAGGTCTCGCCAATCGGCTCGGTTTGCCGACCTGCCCGAGCGAGTGGCTCTTGGATGTCCGCGCGGGCTGCGGTGATGCCGCCCAAGAGCCTGCTCTCACCCGATACGCGAGCGCGGCGTTGGCGGAGCTCGAGGATGGCTCTCCCGGACCCAGCGGTTTGATCGCGCGTGTGACACTCGACCGCGGCCACGATCTGTACTCCCAGGGGTTTCCGCGTGCCGCCATCGCAAGTTTGCTGTCCGGTGTGCCGCACGTCGAGGGCCTCGGGCAGGTGGACCTGTCGTCCGTGCCCCTTCGAATCAGGCCATCTGTGCGACCCGCCCCGGCCTACGAGCCGCGCGTCGCTCTGGGGGACGCAGCGCGCAACCTCCATTACGCATCCACGATTGCAACGGCGACGGGCGCGATCCCACTTGCGGCCTACTTCGCCAGCTGGTCGGAGGTCATGGGGCCGGTTCAGCCGAAGTTTACGGCCTTGCCGGCGTCTCCTGCTAACCTCTGACCGATGCGAAACGACAGTCACGGCGACGGCTCCTTTCGCGCTGACCAACTCGCGCGTTGCGGTCCTGACTGCGTCTTCGAAGCTGGCGTTTTGACCTTTACCCCCGAGAACATCGAGCTCGGCCGGAACGTGTACGTCGGGCACAACGCCATCCTCAAAGGTTACCACCACAACACGATGCGGATCGGAGACGAGACCTGGATCGGTCAGCAGGCGTTCCTGCATAGCGCGGGCGGCATCGACATC
>QMMB01000208.1 GCA_003647035.1 Deltaproteobacteria bacterium
GACACCCTACCGGATCTCGTCCTGGTGGACATCAACATTCCGGACCTCGACGGATATGAGGTCACCCTGCGGCTTCGTGGGATGCCAGCCCTTCAGGAGATCCCCATTGTGGCTATTACAGCCGAGGGGGACCGCGACTCCACGCTGGCCGTCGGCTGCGACGGTTTCATCGCGAAGCCGATCGACGCGGCGCACTTCGCCGAGACCATCGAACAGTTCCTCCGGGGGCATCGAGAAAGCGCCGAGGACGGAAGCGACAGACTGCTTCGCGAGCGCACCCAAAAAATCGTAGAACGGCTCGAGAAGAAAATCGTCGAGCTCTCCCACACGAACCGGCGGCTCGAGGACATCGCGCGGCTTCGTCGCGAGTTTCTCCAGAACGTGAGTCACGAGCTTGCGACGCCGATGACACCGGTCGTCGGCTACCTGCGACTGCTGCTCAACGAAGAGCTGGGACCCCTTACCGACTTGCAGCGCAAGTGCCTGGGGTCGATCGAGACGTCCACACAACGCCTTCGTGCCGTCGTCGACACCCTGCTCGACGCCAGCTCCCTCGAAACGGGGCGCATGCACTACTACACGCGCCCATACGATTTTCGAGACATAGCGACCAAAGCGATCGATCAAATCCGCGCCAAGCTCGACGAGCGCGATGTCACATTCATCGAGCGCGTTCCCGAGGAGCCGATGCCTGCCCAAGGGGATCCCGACAAGCTCCTGCGGGCGATGGCCCACGTGCTCGACAACGCGTCGAAGTTCACGCCCACCGGCGGCGAGGTCGCCGTCGAAGTCCGCCCCGATGGGGATGGTCACCTGCTGTTCGCAGTCGCCGATAGCGGCCCCGGCGTTCGTCCCGAGCACATCGCGCGCATCATGGAGCCCTTCTATCAAGTCGATGGGTCGGTGACGCGCGATCACGGGGGCGTCGGCTTGGGGTTGGCATTTGCGCGAAGGGTGACCGAGGCCCTTGGCGGCGGTATCGAGATATCGAGCCCGCCGGCCCGCGAGGTCGCGAAGCGGCAGCTCCCGGGCACCCTCGTAGAGCTTCGGGTGGGGCGCGTGCCCGAGCGCCCCGAGACGCAAGCGTGATCTATCTCGACCACCACGCGGCCGCACCGACGCCCGAACCGGTCCGCCAAGCCATGCACGAAGCGGCCGCGGCCGCATGGGCCAATCCGTCCAGCACGCACGCCGCCGGACGCGCGGCGCGGCAACTGCTCGAGACGGCTCGCAAGGACGTCGCGACCTCCATCGGAGCCGAGGCGGCGGACGTGGTACTGACGGCGGGAGGCACCGAGGCCTGCAACCTCGGACTCCGTGGGCTCGCTCGGGGCCGCAGTCGGGTCGTCACCAGCCAAGTCGAGCATCCCGCTGTCGCCGAGAGCGTACGACGGCTGGGCGCCGAAGGGCGCGAGGTCATCTCTCTACGCGTCGCCGGGGGCCGGCCGCCGAGTGGCGACGAGCTGGCCGTGCACCTGGGTCCGAATACCCTCGTCGCGATCCAATGGGTCAACCATGAAACCGGCACCGTGTTCCCGATTCACGAGTATGCGGAGGCCTGCCGGGAACGCGAAGCGCTCCTGTTCGTCGATGCGACCCAGGCGCTCGGCAAGGTGCCCGTCGATGTGGGCGCGCTCCGGGCAGACGCGGTGGCCATCGCTGCGGTGAAAATCGGTGGACCCGCCGGCGCAGGCGCCTGTTGGGTGCGTCGGGGCCTGACCCTCGAGCCCGTGCTCGAGGGTGGTTCGCAGGAACGAGGGCGACGCCCCGGCACGCCCGACACCCTGAGCATGGTCGGCTTCGGGGCCGCATGCCGTCTCACCGTACGTCGCCTCGCACAGCAAGCGCAGATAGCCCGGCTACGAGACAGCCTAGAAAACGAGCTCTTGCAGCGGGGCGCCGTCCCCAATGGCGTCGCCCCCCGAACCGGCACCGTGTCCAACCTGAGCTTCCGGAGTTGGAAGGGCCCGCTCCTGGCTGCTGCCCTCGACCTCGAGGGGATCTGCCTTTCGACCGGCGCCGCCTGCTCGTCCGGGCTCGAGGAGCCTTCCGCGGTGATTGGGGCGATGTATCCAGATGAACAGTGGCGGGCTGGCTCCGCGGGTCGAATCAGTTTAGGTATGGAGACCACCGAGCAGGACATCGAGGCGGCATCACAGGCTTTTCAGCGAGTACTCGCCCGAGAGGGGGACCAAAACCTCAAGCAAATTTCAAGTCTCGGAAATAAAACTTGATTTCGTTTGACGTTTTTGTCTGTAACTCACTAATAATACACGGTTAACTTGATGCTGTATTTCCACGATACTGTGTTCTATTAAGTGTAACAACCCACGGTAGATTTGTTCAGGATAGAGATCTAATGTCCTACGTGAAAAGAGGACTGGTAGCGATGAGCGGAGGGGTGGACTCCTCCGTCGCTGCAGCGTTGTTGCACGAGGCGGGTCACGACCTGATCGGCGTAACCCTGCATCTGTGGGACGCGGACGGCGAACAACAGGTAGGCCGATGCTGCGCTCCCGAAGACCGCGACGACGCCCGGCGCACCTGCGAGCACCTCGGCATTCCGCACTATGTTCTCGACGAGCGAGAGGCGTTCCGCCAGCACGTCGTCGACCCCTTCATCGCCGAGTACCAAGCAGGGCGCACCCCGATCCCGTGTGTGAGCTGCAACCGCACGGTCAAGCTCACCTATCTCGCGGAGGTGGCTCGCCGCTTCGACGCGACCCACATCGCCACCGGGCACTACGCCCGCCTCGAACGAGCCGCCAACGGCCATCTCCGATTGCTGCGCGGCCGCGACGACGACAAAGATCAAAGCTACTTCCTCTTCGGGTTGCCTCAGTCAACACTCCACACTCTCCTCTTTCCGCTGGGCGACCTAGTCAAGTCGGAGGTCCGTGAGGCCGGAAGACGCCTGGGCGTGCCCAATGCAGACAAACCCGAGTCTCAGGAACTGTGTTTCGTGCCCGACGGCCGCATCGGCGACTTCATCAACCGGCAAGGGAGCCCGACCGCGTCCGGCGCTATCGTCGACCGTGACGGAACGGTACTGGGCCGGCATCAGGGGGTCACCAACTTCACCCGTGGTCAGCGACGCGGGCTGGGCCTCGGAGGCGGCGCCACGCGGTACGTCCTTCGGATCGTTCCCGATACGGCCGATGTGATCGTAGGCGAAGAGTCCCAGCTCTACGGCCAGCGACTCTTCGCGACCGACGCGCACTGGGTAGCGGGCCGGCCCGCGGATGCATTCCATGGCGAGGTGCGCATCCGGTATCGGCATCGCGGCGCCCTCGGGAACGTCACGCCGAAGGGGGACGGGTTCGAGGTGCGTTTCGACGAGCCCCAACGTGCGATCACGCCTGGCCAGGCGGCGGTGGTATATCGTGCGGACGAGGTGATCGGTGGCGGCTTCATCGCATGAGTTCTGCGCGCTCTTCCTTTGCATGCTGCTCGCGGCAGGGTGCAACAAGGGCAGTGGCGAAGGCAGCGCGGTCGGCCAGGTTTGGGCGCCCGACTGCGGCCTCAACGGAGAGCCTTTCTCCCTGGACCCGAACTTCTTCGCAATGCAGCCCAGCGCCTCGGTCGAGATCATCGACATTGTCGTGCAGCATGGCAGCGACCTGCAGAGTTTCACCGACGGCATCTCGATCTTCATTCGCGACCCGCGCATGGTGAAAGAGAGCATGCTCGGCGCAGATATCGACCTCCGGGGCATCGGCTTTGGGTCCGCAGTCGAGATGACGCTGTTCCTCAACGCCACCTGCCCAGGGCTGGCTCACCTCCCGGTCGTCTACGGCGCCGTGTCCGGCACGATTCGCTTCGAGGAGCTTTACGTGCCCTGGATGCATAACGCCACCAAGGAAACCGTCGCGGTGTTCACCAACGTCGAGTTCATCGACAACAAAGACCCCGACGAACGCCGCGCCGTGCTGGAAGGTGATTTCCGGTTCCTGTTCGAGCGGGGATTGCCCACCCAGTATTTTCAGTACTAATGCCCGACAAGTACTCAGTGCAAGGCCACGTTCGCGCCGTCGGCCGTGGGGGCGACGCGGTGGTCGAGACGCCGGATGGCGTCGTCCTGGTGCCCGGAGCCTTGCCCGGCGAGCAGATCGAGCTGAAACTGACGCCGTCCAAACGGGGAGCGGCGCGAGGTCGCCTCACGCGTGTGCTGCGCGCAGCGGACGAGCGTCGGGAGCCGGCCTGCGCCGACGCCGTACGCTGTGGCGGTTGCCCGTTGATGATCGCGACTCCTGAGCTTCAGCGAGACATCAAGCAGGGTTTCCTTCGCGACGCGTGTCATGGACTTCCGGGCGGTGCGGACACGGCGATCGAATGGGTCAGCTCGACCGAGGAGCTCGCATACCGTCGTCGCGCGCGACTTGCCTGGCATGGCCACACGATCGGTTACCGGCAGTTGCATTCCAAGCGCATCATCGACATCGACGAGTGCGCCGTGCTGATGCAGCCGCTGCAACGGGGGTGGCAAGCAGTGCGTGACGGACTCGCTCTCTCTCTGCGCGGCAGTGGAGAGATTCAACTGCAGCTCACGGGCACGGAGCGCGTCGTCGTCGACCTTCATGCCAGCGACGATCAGGCCCCAGGGTTGTTCGACGCCTGTGAGGCGCTTTGCAGGCGACCCGTCATCGCCGGGGTCACACTCCGAACCCGTGAGGCGGGGCGTCCCGCGACTTGGGGCGAAACCGATGTGTTGATCCGAACGGGAGAGGGCGAACCGCTGGAGGGTCCCGCGGAGGCGTTTTCGCAAGCCAACGACGCGGTGAACGAAAAGCTCGTCGAGGCGGTGATCGAACTCGCCGAGCCCGGGGGATTACGCGTGCTGGAGCTCCACTGCGGGATTGGAAACTTCACGGCCGGGCTCGCCGCGCAGGCCAAGACGCTGATTGCGGTCGAACAAGATCCGCGCGCGGTCGAGGCCTGCCAGCGTAACCTTCGACGCAGGGGGCTCAAAGCCCGCGTCGCGGTCGGCGATGCAAGCCATCCGCCCAAGGGCCGCTACGACGTGGTCGTACTCGATCCACCACGGCAAGGCGCCAGGGCGTTCTTCGAAGAGAGCCATGTGCTCCCCGGGCCGAAGCGGCTGATCTACGTGTCGTGCGACACTGCCACGCTAGCGCGCGACCTCCGCCTTGCGACGGCCAAAGGCTACCTCGTCGACCGCCTCATCGGCTTCGACATGTTTCCCCAGACGGCCCACCTGGAGTCGCTGGTGCGCCTCGTTCGCGCGTAACCGCCGTCCGCTGCGTTGCCCAGGCCCGGCGCGGGCGCTAGCTTGTGCCCGGATATGCGCTGCCCCTACTGCGGAACACTGGAAAACCGCGTGATCGACTCCCGCCTTTCGCAGGCAGGAGAGGTCACGCGACGGCGCCGTGAGTGTGAGCACTGCGAGCGCCGATACACGACCTACGAACGGGTGGAGCAAACCCTACCGCTCATCATCAAGAACGACGGCCGCCGACAGCCCTACGATCGGGCCAAGTTGCTGGCTGGCCTCCGGCGCGCGTGCGTGAAGCGGCCTGTTTCGGCCGAGGCGCGCGAGCGCTTCTTGCACCAGGTAGAACGCTGGCTCGTCGACACCGGAGATCAGGAGGTTGCGTCGCGGCGACTTGGAGAGCACGTCTTGCACGAGCTCCGGGACGTGGACCCGGTCGCATACGTGCGTTTTGCCAGCGTCTACCGCGACTTTCAGGACGTCGGGGAGTTTTTCGACGAGCTCGCCAAGCTCAAGGACTAACATGGAGTCCGACTTCGAACGTGGGGTGATGCAGCGAGCGGTCGAGGCCGCCAAGCGCGGCCGCACGAGCCCGAACCCCCGCGTCGGGGCAGCCATCGTCCGCGATGGGGAGGTCATTTCCATGGGCTACCACGCGAGGGCCGGACAGGCGCACGCGGAGGTCGATGCGATTCGAAATGCCGACGGCTCGGTCGAGGGTGCGACCCTGTACGTCACATTGGAGCCCTGCAACCATCAGGGCCGAACCGGGCCGTGCACCGAGGCGATCCTGCAGGCGGGCATCGCGCGCGTCGTCATCGGGTGTCGCGACCCCGCTCCCCATGTTGCAGGCGCCGTCGACCGCTTGAAAGGCGCGGGCGTGGAAGTGGACGTCGGGGTGTTGGAGGAAGAGTGCAGCGCACTGGTCGCCGCTTTCGCCAAGCACATTCGCACGGCACTTCCATTCGTCACACTGAAGGCCGCCGTGACACTCGATGGAAAGATCGCCACCCGAACTGGTGACTCCAAGTGGATCACCGGCGAGGAAGCCCGAACCGAAACACACCGAATGCGGGATGAAAGCGACGCAATTCTGGTCGGGGTGGGGACCGTCCTGGCC
>QMMB01000209.1 GCA_003647035.1 Deltaproteobacteria bacterium
CCGCGGAGGAAAACATGGTGGCCTCCTCGACGTCGGAGTGGCCGATGCCGATGAAGTGTCCGGCTTCGTGCGTGACGATGCTGCGCAGGTCGGCGGGGCCAGGAACACTGGGGCTACCCTCGGGACAGCCCGTGTCCGGGCAGTCCGCGTACGGGCCACCCGCGTTGAAGCGGCTCGCCAGTTGGTCGTTGATCATCATGTCGGCGTCGAGGATCTCGCCGGTCGTCGTGTTGTGCCACACGACCGTCACCGCGAACGCAAATGAATCGTAGCCGGGTTCGTCGGCGTCAGCGCAGGGGTCCTTCCATGGGTCGAGAAAAGCGATGGTGTTCACGTTCCCCGTGGTGTTGAACTCCGCCCGCTTGCAAGTGGATGCCGTCAGCGGCTGGAAGATCAGATTCGGGGGGGCGCCGCCGCAGTCCGCCTCTGTCCAGGCAAAAAAGGATTGATCGACGAGCGCTTCGACCTCGGCCAGGTTGGGCGTGCCGTCCGGGTTCTCGAACCATCGCGAGCCGCGCGAGTCGACCGCGTAGGAGAGGCATGGGTTGCTCCAGAAAAAGGATGCGCCTTTTTCGATGCAGGGCGCGCCACCGACCTGTTGGCCTCCTTGGGTCGTCATGCGGCAATACGCCGAGGCGTGGTCCGCTGTGAAGCAAGCGCAGAGCGCGAGCCCGAGCGCCATCGCGTGAAGGCTGCGACTATTCATCGATGCCTCCTGCGTTCTGCTCGATGATGTCCCGAAGCCTCGACAGCAACGCGTCGAGGCGTTCGCTTTGCGGCAGGGCCCCGAGGCTACGCTCGAGCCGCCCTTGCGCGTTGCGGCGCATCAGCATCATGCCTTCGCGGTTCTGGGTGACGGTTTCGACACCTTGCTCCCGGCGCACCCGCATCACGCCCTGGCCCATGCCCACCGGCCGGAACGCGGTGTCGGGGCCGCCATCGCGAACGAACACGAGCACGCGCTCGCCCACGCGGAAGGAGGGCGCTCCTTCGACTCGCATCGCGATGTCACCCATCTGACCGCCCAGCGTCTCCACGATCACTTCCTGTTCGTCCGGGGCGCGGCCTCGAAGCTCGCGTTCGACCTCGATGCGGTGCCAGGTGCCAATTTGCCCGTTGGCGTGCTGAAAGGACTCCGAGAACAGCACCCGGCCGAGCACGATTCGGTCGGCGTGGGCCACCAGCTCGTGGAGCTCGAGCCCCTGGACGATGGAGCCATTGGCGGGACTTGCCGGGAGGCCGACCAGGAGCAGGGCCGCCAGGAGCGGGCCTATCAGCCCGGGCAGCAACTTGAATCTAAGCATTTCCCAAATTTGGAGGCCCCGGCGGCCCGCGTCAAGCGATCCGGCCCACACGATCTCGATTGACAAATTCCCCCAAAATTTCGTACACCTTGGTCCATGTACCAAGATCTGTTGTCGCGTCGTTTACGATCGGCGCTTGGCGTGCTTTGCATCGTGGCTCTTGGCGGCTGTGACATTGCAAAGTTCACTGCCGATTCCACGGCCGGACTGTTCACGCGCGCGGCTCCCGCGTTTGAATCGTACTGGGATTACGATCTTGCCGGCGAAGCGCTACCTGCGACCATCGTGCAGTTCGAAGGGATTCTGCGCGTAGTGCCGGACAACGAAGCGATCTTGTCGCAGTTGGCTCAGGCCTACGTGGCCTACGCCTACGGCTGGATCGAGGCGGACGTCGAGGCGCTCGAGTTCGAGGGCGAGTTCGGCGAAGCGGACACGCAGCGCGCGCGCACGCGCATCATGTACTTGCGTGCGATGGACCTGACGCGGCATCGTATTCGGCTTCACAACGAAGACGTCGACATGGCCGTGAAGGGTAGTGTCGAGGATCTCGAGGCGTGGCTCCAGGCAGCGTTCGTCCAGGAATCCGACGCCGAGATACTACTCTGGCACGGGTACGCTTGGGGCTCGTACATCAACGCTGCCAAGGACGACATGGAAGCCATCGCGGACCTCGCCTGGGCCAAAGCCTTCGTAGTACGCTCGATCGAGCTCGACCCGAACTACTACAACGCCGCTGGTTATACGTTCATGGGGGTAGCGACCGCGTCCGAGATGGCCTCGGACATGGATCAGGCGAAGGTCTACTTCGAGAAGGCGTTGGCTCGTACCGAACGGCGCGCTCTGCAGACCCAGGTCAACATGGCGCGTCACTACGCGGTCAAGACCGGCGATCGCGAGCTTTTCGACGCGCTCCTGACCGAGGTGTTGGACGCGCACGATCCGCTTCCCGAGGCGCGGCTCGCCAACCGGATGGCCCGCGAGCGCGCAACCCTGTACATCGATAACGCGGATCAACTTTTTTAGTGTGAATCGGCCACCGGGGAGGGTATTGTCCGCAACCCCGGCGTCTTGCCTTGGCTAGGCCCGTATGAAACCGAGACCCAAGTGAAGTACATCCGCCGTTTGGACAGAGGGATCGCGCGCGGCGAGGCACTGATTGCCGCCGCGGTTTTGCTGCTCATGATCGGGGTTGCGGCGACGCAAGCGGCGCTCCGCAACCTCACCAATCTCGATTTCGAATGGGCCAACCTCGTCCTCGAGCACATGGAGTGGGCGGACTCGTTCCTTCAGAAGGGCACGCTCTGGCTCGCCTTCTTCGGCGCGTCCCTTTCGACCTTCGACGAGAAGCACATCGCGATCGACGTGATCCCCCGGCTCTCGCCGCCACGCGGCAAGCAGTTCCTGCGCGCCATCGTTTGCTATTTCTCAGCGGTCGTTTGTTTCTACCTCGGCCGTGTCTTCTGGCTGTCGGTCCTCAACAACGCACTCGAGATTCCGCTCGAGTATTCGGTGCTCGGTCCCTCCGACGACATGATTCACATCTGCGAAGCCCCCCTCAAGCTGCTGGCCGACACCGGGCTTGAGCGTCCGGACATATTTTGTGGGCTGCGGAGCGTGCTCGAGATGTTCAGCGCCCAAATGTCGACGCCAGCCGTTGCCATGCAGCTTATCGTGCCGGCGATGTTCATCTTCATGTCCTTTCGCTTCCTGAGTCGCGCCCTGGCGGCCACCGCGGCGTTCATCTCGAACAAGTCCCCCGAAGCGGAAGGGGAGGGCTGAGCCATGGACACCATGTGGATCGTCCTCCTCGCAGTGCTCGCCATCCTCGGTGCGCCCCTCTTTGCGATCTTCGGCGCAGCGTCGATGCTTCTCTTCTGGGCGTTGCCCGACACGAGCATCACCGGCGTCGCCAACGACGTTTTCAGCGAGAAGTTCGCCGACTCCCCGCTGCTCGTAACCATTCCGCTGTTCACGTTCGCCGGGTACCTGATGGCGGAGAGCGGGACGCCGCAGCGCTTGGTCAAGGTATCTCGGGCCTGGCTGGGGTGGATGCCAGGTGGCCTGGCGATGGTCTGCCTGGTCGCGTCTGCCTTCTTCACGACTTTCACTGGGGGCAGCGGCATCACGATCGTGGCCATTGGCGGCCTGCTCTACCCGGCCCTCGTTTCGGACAAGTACGACGAGAACTTCTCGCTCGGCGTGGTCACGACGGGTGGCTCGCTCGGTCTGTTGTTCCCGCCCAGCGTGCCGATGATCATATACGGCGTCGTCGCCGGCATCATGATCGAGAAGCTGTTCCTCGCTGCCCTGATCCCGGGGATCATCAGCGTTGCCGCGCTGGCCATCTACAGCTCGATCATCGGTATCAAGCACAAGATGCCCCGGACCCCGTTTGTAGGTGCGGAAGCCTTCAAGACCTTCTGGGAGGCCAAGTGGGAGGCGCTCCTGCCCGTCGCATTGCTCGGCGGCATGTACAGCGGTCTCCTTCGTATCCACGAGGCTGCGGCGTTCACCGCCATCTACACCCTGTTCATCGAGGTGTGGATCTACCGTGACGTCAGCTTCCGCCGTGATCTCCCCCGCATCATCCGCGATTCGATGACGCTGGTCGGCGCCATTCTCATCATTCTGTCGACCGCCATCGGTTTCACTGCATTCCTGATTCAGGCGCGCGTGCCGATGATGATTCTCGAGTCGATGGAAGGCCTCATCCACTCCCAGGTCATGTTCCTGGTCGCGTTGAACTTTTTCCTCATCGGCGTCGGCATGTTGATGGACATCTTCTCGGCGATTGTCGTCGTGGTGCCGCTCATCGTGCCCATCGCGCTCGGGTTCGGCGTCGACCCCTATCATCTGGGCGTCGTCTTCCTGCTCAACCTCGCAATCGGCTACCTGACGCCGCCTGTCGGTCTCAACCTCTTCATCGCGAGCTTCCGCTTCAACAAGCCAATCACGCAGCTCTACAGGTCCGTCTTGCCGTTCATTGGCCTTCTGGGCATCGCACTGATTATCGTCACCTACATCCCGGCCCTCTCGACTTGGCTCCCCAACATGCTGGAAGCCAACGAGGTGGACCTCGATGAGCCGCTCGAGGACGAGGATCTTGGCTTCGATCTCGACGCGCTCGACGACGACGACGATCTCGACCTCGACGCGCTCGAAGGCGACGGCGACGATCTCGACCTCGACGCGCTCGAAGGCGACGAGCTCGACCGCGAGGAAGAGGAAGACGACGACTTCGGCGTCCTCGACGACGAGTGACCAAAAGGCTAGGCGCGGACTAGGGTCGCGGACGCTTCCTGGAGCACCGCAAGGCGGTACGCGATGTCACCGGTGATCTGACCCGGCGCGCTCGCACGTGCGTTGACACGCTTCAGCAGCCAACCGAGGCGGCGCTCCAGATCGTCACGGGTCAGCTCGAGCTTCTTCTGAGTCGGCGCAAGGGGCTCGCGGCGGGCGGCGAGGTAGCCGGGATGGCCGTTGGCGCGCCGTTGGCGCTCGTGCTTGGTCAGCAGGGTGGCAGAGTGCACCTCGAGCAATGGCGAGTCGCTGGAGACGATCGCGGGGAAGGGCGTTGGGCTGTTGATGTCGACCACGCGCGTGAAATGCTGCGCCCAGCAGTGGTCTTCCCCGCGGCTGGTGTCGCTGATGCCTACGATCTCGACTCCAGGCTCCCCCACCCCCTCACAGAGCTCGCGGAGGCGTTTGATCTTGGCTTCGCCACTGTTGATGTGCTCGAGCGTCGAATAGTGAATGTGGTCCACGCCGAGGGCTTCGCCTGCGACCTGCACTGTCGCCTTGGGCGATGCGCTGCTGAGCACGACCTCGAGTTGCGGCCACTCGGCGTGAATCCATGCGAGGTCTTCGCGATCGATCACCTGATCGGGCCCGTGCCGATGCCAGACGTTCTGTGCGAGCCGATGCAACACTTCTTCTGACGTCGTCTGCAAGTGGCGGAGCAGGGTGAGCTGCGGGACGCGTTGCGCCGCGCGTACCGGGTCGCCGACGAAGTGCCGAAAGCCGCGCCGACGAAGCCAATCGAGCCGAGAAGCAGCCTTGCCCCACAGACCGTAGTACGCGCCGGGATACGCCCAAATCTTCAGGCTGCGAGCGAGATACCGTGCCGTCTTGCGGGGGTGGTCCCAGTCGAGCAGGAACTTCCCGCTCTCTTGCCGGTCTTCGATGCGTCCGAAGTGCTCGCGCCCGTATCCTTGGTATGCACACAGCTCCCAGCCGAGGTCCTGGCCGAGATCGCGGCCGAGGTGAATCGTTCGGTCGAGGTCGAGCACCAAGTACCGTGTCTTTGGCGTGAGAACACGCGTGCACAGCTCACGAAACGACGCCACCTCGCCGTGGTGAACCAAACGGTCCACCAGTCGGTTCGGGGAGCTCGTCGATCTCGCTTTTGCGGCCACACCTCCAATCTAGGACGGGACCGCGGACCCGTTTGTAAAACTTAGGTCAAACCGAGCCTGCTCCTGGCCTATCTTGACCTCATGGGAGTGCGATTAAGCCTTGAAAACAGGGCCGAACCACTGCCGTTGAACAATTGCGTATGGACGGGGGCCAAGGCAGCTGGTTCTATCGGGTATCGGTTCTCTACGAAGGAGCTGGGTCGTATGGCGCTCGTGAGAAAGGAAGTCGTGGTCGACGCTCCAATGGAGCGGGTTTTCGCGTACGTCACTGAGCCGTCGACGTTGGCCGACTGGCTTCCCAGCATGGTTGGCGTACGGGAGGTGATCGGGTCCGGCCTTGGGCAACAGTATGAGTGGACTTACAAAATGGCAGGGCTACTGCTTCGCGGGCAGAGCACGGTCGTCGAGTTCGTCCCGAACGAGCGTGCCGTGCATCAGAGCATAGGAACGATCGGCAGCGTTTGGACGTACACGCTCGAACCTCACGACGGGGGAACGGCGCTCACCATCGAGGTCGAGTACACGATCCCCATCCCCGTGCTAGGCAAGCTGGCCGAGAAGCTCGCGCTGAGCCGCGACGCACGAGACCTCGAAGTGGCACTGATCAACGTCAAAGAGACG
>QMMB01000210.1 GCA_003647035.1 Deltaproteobacteria bacterium
GACTTCAATCGCGGCTGGAGTGCGCAAGATCGCTACTACGGCCACCCGAGCGTGAAGCCGAACTGTTCGCTCGGGCCGGTAGCCAAACCGCCATTTTATGCGATCGAGATTTTTCCCGGTGACCTGGGCACCAAAGGTGGATTGGTCACGGACCTGCACGCTCGGGTCCTTCGTCAAGAAGGAAGCGCGGTGATCGGGGGCCTCTATGCAGCGGGCAACACCGCTGCTTCCGTCATGGGACGCACGTATCCAGGTGCCGGCGGAACCATCGGCCCAGCGCTCGCGGGTGGCTTTGCGGCGGCTGAGTCCGCTGCTGCGGCAAAGGTCGAATCCGCGGCAGAAGCGGCGCAGTAAGAATCGTAACGATCGTCAGCTCGACCGAACTTCGGTACCGAAGAGCAAGTCGAAAGTCGGGGTGACCGAGGAGTAGTTCTTTGCGTTCATGCCGACGTGATGCTTCTGATGACGCTCGGTCAGGTAGTTGATGGGGGCGAAGGGAAAGGCTGGAAGCCTAAGCCCCGAGTGGATCACGACGTTCAGCATCGAGTACACGAAAAACGCCCAACCGAACGAATAGATGCTCATCGGTCCCGCGACCACCACCACGAGCCCGGTACACACCCACACGAGCGACAGTCCCAAGGTTGTCTCGATCGGGTGAAGGTAGAGGCTGTCGGCCGCGGACGGCGTTTTCACTACGTGGTGAACCGCATGGACGCTCCGCAACACTTTCCACTCGTGAAAAGGGTAGCGGTGGACCAGGTAGTAGAAGAAATCATACAGCGCCAACATCGCCAAGCCCTCCAAGGCGATACGCGTCAGCGAGGCCGGGCCTTCGGCGAATAGGTACGGGTACAGCCCGTAGGTCAGGCCACCGACCAAGCCGAGTGACAGGAGTGCGTTGAGGACCCACCTTTTGCGAAAATCGGACGCACCGGAGGGGCGGCTTCTCTCCTCGCGGAGCTGACGGTTCTCGCTCGCGGGCGACTTGTAGAACACAGTTAGAATCGTCATGACGACGCCGGCTGCCACGATGCTGCCAGCAAGCATTGCGTAAAGTAACATGTCTCTATTCTCCTTCTGAAAGCCCGGGCGCTACGCCCGATCGCGGGGTACCTGCACCCGATAGATATCATGTTGGGCGGCGAGGCATCCACATAGACAAGCCTCTGCAAATATTCTGTTTTTCGGAACCAAAATCTCGAGGGTGAAGGCGCTGCTACCGTATGAATTTCGCGACCTCGAGGGTGAAGGCGCTGCTACTCCGGCAGCCCCAGGATGGTCACGGCGGAGACCGAGCCCGGCCCTCCCAGGTTGTGAGCGAGCCCGAGGCGCGCGTTCTTTACTTGAGCCCCTTCGGCGCGGCCCTGGATCTGCTTGGTGACTTCGCAAAGCATGCGACAACCGGTGGCACCGACCGGATGGCCGAAGCACTTCAGACCACCGCTCGGATTGACCGGCATCTTGCCGTCAACGTCCGCATGGCCGTCCCGCACGAACTTCGCGGCGTCGCCTCGCTCACAGAGTTGGAGGTCCTGGATGTTGAGGAGCTCGGTGATGGTGAAGCAGTCGTGCACCTCGGCAAAGTCGAGCTCCGCCGCGGGGTTCTTGATCCCCGCCTCCTCGTACGCCAGTTTCGCCGTGGCCACAGTCGCTGGGAAACCGAGCCAGTCGTAGGCAGCCCGATACATCGGCAGAAAGGCGTGCATCGTCAGCGCGTTGGCCTTGGTTAGCGCGTAGTCGTGCTTGTGCTTGCTCTTCTTGGCGATCTCAGGCCGGGTGATCACCAGCGCGGCCGCTCCGTCCGACATGCCGCAAGCGTCGAAGCGTCCCAGGGGCCAGGCGATCATCGGCGCGCCGAGCGCCGTCTCGAGGGTGATGGGTTGCCGAAAGTGAGCCTTGGGGTGAAGGGCGCCGTTCTTGTGGTTCTTGACGGCTACATGAGCCAGATCCTCTCTGGTCCAGCCGTGCTCGTGGAAGGATCGCGTGGCCGCCAGGGCAAACAAGCCCGGGGCGCTGGAGCCACGCAGGACCGGGTGCCCCATGTCGACGGGGAGGCCGGAGCCGCCGACGTCCATGAGCTTCTCGACTCCGCAGGCGAGCACCACGTCGTAGGCTCCGGATGCGACTGCAAAGCAGGCGTTGCGGAAGGCGTCCATGCCTGAGGCGCAGAAGTTCTCCACACGCGTGGTCGGCTTTCCGAACAGCTTGAGTGGCTCGGCGGCGACACTGCCGCTCAGACCGGTGAAGTCATAGAGATTGCCCACCCAGGTCGCTTCGATGTCATCCGGGGTGACTCCAGCGTCCTCCATCGCCTCGAACGCGGCATCGACGACGAGGTCTTCGGCGTCCTTTTCCCAGAGCTCACCAAACTTGGTGCAGCCGACGCCTATGATGGCTGTCTTGTCCTTCATGCTTCCCATGGGATTCTCCTAGCAAGCCGGCAGGGGCCGGCACTTCCAGTAGTAGTTGTGGAAGCTCGACGCTTCGTGCAATCGGCGGAAGGTGAGCTCTACGGACATGCCGATCTCGACCTCTTGCGGGTCGCCGTCGGTCATCGAGAGGAAGACGCGCCCCCCACCCTCCAGGTCGAGCACCAATCGGGGCACAGGCACATTGACGTACTTGCCGTCGTCGAGGTGGTCGAGTGTGAAGGTGTAGACGCTGCCGGTATGAGCCAGCTTGATCTCCTCGATCTGATCCTTGGTGGCGCACTCGCCGCACACCCGGGGAATGGGGTACATCACGGTGCCGCACTTGATGCACCGGCCGCCGTGGAAGTTCAGCACGATGTTGCTGTCACGCCAGTACGTGAGGGCTGAGCCGCGGGGATCGACCTCGTCGCGCTTCATGAGCTTGCGGAAACCAGCGTACGCGGTGTAGTTGGGCAGGTTCCTCTTCTCGGAAAGATGGCCAGCCAGCCCCTTCCGGCCGGCCGCGGGAGCAAAATCCTCCGCGAGCTCCACCAGAAAGGCATCTGCGCCGTCGCCGTTGTTGACCACCAACAGCGTGTCGCCCGCCTTGGCCTGCTCCAGCGCCCCTGCCAGCATCATCAGGACGAGGGGTACCCCCGGGTTGCCGACCGACATGAAGAGAATGTCCTGCAGTTGGCCGCGATCCAGACCCAGGCTGCGGGCCACGCCCCCCAGGCTGCGCGGGTCTCCGGCGGTGATGACTCCCTTGGCCAGATCGCTGGGAGCCACGCTCTCCTTTTCGAGAACGGTCTTCCCCACCTGTACCGCGCTCTGTATGTAGCCGTACCGCGTCTCGGCCTTGGCCTCGAACGAGCGGACGTAGCGGTCTTCGCTGCGCCGCCACGCGCCCAACTGCTCGCCGGCGGTGGAGGCGAAGCCACGCAGCGTGGCCGGGCCTTCTTTCGAGATCAAGACCGCACCGGCCCCATCGCCCAGAAGCTGCTCCGACATCGACTCCGGCTCGCCAAGACGGCAGTCCGCCGCGACCACCAGGATGCTTCCCGCTGAACCCGAATCGACGGCGTCTGCTGCCGCCCGCAGGGCCGTGGTCGCCGCGCGCAGCGAGCCGGTGAAGTCAGCGGTGTTGATGTCGGTGCGGAGATCCAGCGCGGCCGCGATGATTCCCGCGCATTGCTTCTCATCGTAGGGAGCGGTCGTGGTGGCGAAGTACAGGCCATCGATGCTGGACGGGTCTATCCCTGCCAGGCAGTCCGATCCTGCGGCCACCGCCATGGTGACGCTGTCTTCGTCGGCGTTGGCAACGGCCCGCTCGCCGGGGACAGCCGGCACCCCCCAGGCATTGGCCATCTCCTGCCTGGAGAGGCGGAACAGGGGGACGTACGCGCCGAATGATGCAATCTTGGCCATAGTTTCTTCCTTTTGCGTGCGTCAGCCCGCGAGCCCGAGTTCCTCCATCGCGGTCTGTCTCGTGCGCTTGAAGTCGGGTTTGCCCGCAGGCGATCGGTAGACCTCAGGCACCTGCACCACGTGCTTGGGGGCTTTGTAACCCGCCAGCGATCCTTTGACGTGCTCGATGATCGCGTCACCGTTCAGCTCGCCCTCGTGGCTGGAGACGACGGCGATGATGGCCTCGCCCCAGCGTTCGTCCGGAACCCCGACCACCACCGCGTCCTTCACGCCGTCGAAGCGTTTGATCACCTCTTCCACCTCTTCGGGGAAGACCTTCTCGCCGCCGGTATTGATGCACACCGAGCCACGGCCGAGCAGGGTGAGGGTGAGCCCATCCTCGTTGACCTCGGCCCAGTCACCGGGGACCGAAAAGCGACCGGCCTCGCACTCGATGAAGGTCTTCGCGCTCGCCTCCGGATCCTTGTAGTAACCGATGGGCTGGAGGCCACCAACACCCACCAAGCCCCGCGCCCCGGGCTTGGTCTCGATGAGCTCGAAGTCTGCGTTGAAGAGCTTCGTGGAGTCCGACAACTCGAACCTCCCTGTCTGCACCGAGCCCTCGGCGGTGGTGAGGCTCAAGCCCAGGCCGACGGCCTCCGAGGAGCCAAAGGCGTCGGCCAGCATCATGCCCGAGTGGTGGGTCAACAACCGCTGTTTGTTCTCCGCGCTCCACATCACCCCGGACGACGCGATCATGACCACGCTGCTGATGTCGTACGCGTCACCGTGGTCTTCGAGCTCCTGGGCCATGGGCACCGCAAAAGGATCGCCGACGATGGTGATGGAGTTGATCTGCTCGGCCTGCACGGTGCGCCACAGCTCGGCCGGATCGAACTTCTTGGCGCTCCCGAGAACCACCACGACACCGCCACCGAGCCAGGCGATCATCGCCTGAAACCAGCCCGTACCGTGCATCAGCGGTGGACTGATGAGGGAGCGGTAGCGTAGGCCCGGGTCCTTCACGAACTCGCGGTAGGCCTCCTCGGTCTCGGGCGTGGCGCCGATGCCGCCGCCCCCGAAGCGTGTGAAAATGTCGCCTTGGCGCCACATCACTCCCTTGGGCATGCCGGTGGTGCCGCCGGTGTAGACGAACATCAGATCGTCGGGGCTCAACTCGACCTCGACCGCGGGCCGATCGGTCTCCGCGGTGGCTTCGTAGGGCGCGGCGCCGGCCATGGTGCCGATGGACGCGATGTCGTACTCGCCCGTCTCTTGCACGACGAGGACGCCCACGACCTTTGGAAGGTCGGGGAGCACCTCCTCGAGCAGTGGCGCGAAGTCCTCGTGCACGACGACGATCTCGGCGTCCGAGTTGTCGAGCAGGTAGTGCAGCTCTTCGGCCTGGTAGCGGTAGTTGACGTTGACGGGGACCAGGGAGGCCTTGAACGCCGCGTAGACGGACTCCATGTAGGCCGGATGGTTGTAGGTGTAGACGGCGACCTTGCCTTGGTGGGTGGCGCCACGCTCGATCATCCACGTCGAGAGGTTCCTGGCACGACGTTCGACCTGGCTCCAGGAGAGGCGCCGGTCGCCCTGGATCACACTGTCTTCGTCCCCGCGGATTTCGGCGACGATGTCGAGGGCGTGAGCGAGGTTCCCAAAGGCCATTGCGATGTTCCTTACTGCTTGCGCGGCAGACGCATCTTCATCATGTCGATCCCGGCGCCGCCGTCCACCGCGAAGACCTGCCCCGTGACATAAGAGGCCGCGTCGCTCACGAGGAAGAGCACCGCGTTCGCGATGTCCCGTTTCGCACCGACGTAGCCCAACGGGTTGGTGCCTCCGCCAGCGATCTTCTGCGCCGTGTCGGCGAACCGGGCTAACCCCTCGGTGTCCGCCATTGCTCCTGGCGCGATCGAGTTGACGCGGATGCCGTAGGGACCGAACTCGACGGCGCAGGTGCGGGTCAGCGAGTCGACACCCGCCTTGGCCGCCGCGACGTGAGCCTGCATGCTCACCCCGAGATTCTGAAACGGCGCGCTGATGTTGATGATGTGTCCTCCGTGCTCCTTGAGATAGGCCTCGAATGCGGCCTTCGTGACGTTGTACGTGCCTCGGAGATCGATGTCGACGATGGTCTTGAAGCCGTTGTAGGAGATCCCGCTGATCGGCGCCGGGAAGTTGCCCGCGGCGTTGTTGACGACGATGTCCAGCCGCCCATGTCGGTTCAGAACCTCCGAGACGACGCGCTCCACCTGCTCGGGCTCGCGTATGTCACACGCCACCCACATGCAGTGCAGACCTTCACTCTCGAGCTCGTGGCAGGCCGCCTCGAGATTCTCTTGCTTGCGGCTGGCGATGCAGAGTCGCGCCCCGTGCCGCCCGAGGGTCCGCGCAATCTCTTTGCCGAGGCCGGTGGCGCCGCCGGTTACGAGCGCGACCCTGCCCGTGAGTATGTCATCGCGAAACGCGCTCGTCGGTGGCCCATCCA
>QMMB01000211.1 GCA_003647035.1 Deltaproteobacteria bacterium
CGATCGCGCAATGCGGATCAGCGCACGTGCGTGACGCTTGCGCGTCCCGCCTCGGGCCGGGTCGTCCGGCAAAATCACTTGCAGGGTGTCAATGACGGCGGTCCCCGCGACCGCCATGGTGATCACTTCGACTGCGTACGCCTGCGGGTCGACGTCACTTTGCACCAAGCCTTGCTCCTTGGCGCGCTCGAGCTGGTCGCCCAGGAGCTCGACCCACGGCTGCACGAATTGCGCGAGCATCGCTTGCATCTGTTCCGGTCGATCGAGGGTCTCTCGAAGAAAGAGTCGCGCGCGGTCCGGGTCCTCGATGAAGAACTCGCTCAGCGCTTCCATCGTCGCATCGAACCGCTCCTCGGTGGACGCCTTCAACAGGAGACCCGGCAGGACCGCGTTCCAGTGCGCCAGCATCTCGGCGAGCACGTTCTCGCGAAGCTCATCCTTCGAGTTGAAGTGATAGAGGAGGCTCGGCTTCCGGATCCCAACGGCGTTGGCAATCTCCTGCACCGACGTCCCGTCGTACCCCTGCTCGGCGAACAGGCGGCTCGCGTGGGTCAGAATCTGAGTACGTACATTCATCGTCCCTACCAAATGGTCGTCAGATGCCTACCAAATGGTAGACAAAACGCAAGCAGATGGCTAGTGCGAGACGAAAAGCTGCGAGAAAACAGGCAGTTGTCAGAAGTGGTAGACGCCGCTCGGTCGACCCGTGCTCATTTCACGGCTTCGGGGACTATGTCGAGCACGCCGTTGTCCTTCTTGTATTGGTGCCAGAGAGCGACCATCTCTTGGAGCTTCTCGGGTTGCTCGGCGCCGAGGTCGCGGAGCTCCGCCGGATCCTTCGACAGATCGAAGAGCTCCCAGTTGCCGGTGCCAAGCGGCTTGGGCATCCAGACGATTTTCCAGTTCCGATCGAAGAAGGCTTTGAAGCTGAAGAGCTCGTAACCGACTCTGCTCGCGCCTGCGTAGGCGGTCTCGCTCTTCCCCGCGAAGAGGTCCAGCACCGACTGGCCCTGCATCGGAAGCACTTCACGACCGTCGATGGTGTCAGGCTTCGCGGCGCCCGCGACGTCGAGAAGGGTCGGCATGATATCTCGAACGTGAACGAACGAGTGACTCATCCCGCCAGACTCGGCAGGCTGGCCCGGCACCTTGACCAACAACGGCGCCTTGATGCCCCCTTCGGTCGTATAGGCCTTGAACAAGCGGCTTGGCGACATGCTCGCCTGAGCCCAACCCGGACCCATCTCGATGTACGAATTCGGAAGACCGCGATTGTCGAGGCTGTTGTCGAAGGAACCAAGGTACTCCTCGGTCTGACCGGGATAGGCCGTCGGCAACGCCCCGTTGGCGCCGTTGTCGGACATGAAGAGGATCATCGTGTTGTCGTACTCGCCGATCTCTTTGAGGTAGTCGAACACGCGCTGGATCTGCTCGTCCATGTAGTCGACCATCGCCGCATACACTTCCATGTCGCGCGCGGCGAGTTGACGCTCCTCGGGCGACATGTCGTCCCAAGCTTTGACGCTCGGCAATCGGGGAAAGGGGACCGCTTCATTAGGGACGATGTCGAGGTTCTTCAGATTCTGAAGCCTCTCCTGCCGAAGAGAGTCCCAACCTTGATCGTACTTGCCCTTGTATTTATCGATGTACTGCTTGGGCGCGTGCAACGGGTCATGGGGCGCGGTGTACGAGAGGTAAGCGAAAAAAGGCTGGTCATCCGCGCGCCCTTGCTCGATCCATTCGAGCATTCGGTCCGTGTAGTACCGGGTCGAATAGAAGTCATCGGGCAATGATTCGACCTCCTTCCCGTTCCGCCAGTAGACCATCGTCTCGGGCGGGCTGACCGGTTTGCGATCGTTCCAATGACTGCCGCCGCCCGGCAGTAGAACGAACGTCTCTTCAAAGCCTCGCGCATGGGGGCTCGTGTTTTCGTCGAGGCCGAGGTGCCACTTGCCCGCCATGTATGTGTGGTACCCGGCTCGCTTGAGGACTTCGGGGAGGGGGGCCACCTCGAAGTTGAGATACCCGGCGTACCCAGGGATGCCCTCCATTTCGGGCGTGGTGAGCTCGCCCATCGTACCGAGGCCCGCGCGATGGTTGTCCATGCCGGACAGCAAAACCGACCGCGTCGGTGAGCAAGTCGGTAGCACGTGAAAGTTGCTGAGCAGCAGGCCTCCGTTTGCCAGCTCGTCGAGAGCCGGCGTTGCGATCTCTCCACCAAATGCACCGATATCGGAGTACCCCATGTCATCGGCCACGATGAGAAGGATGTTTGGCCGCTTGGCCTGCTCCGCGGTCGACGTTGGTTTGCAGCCGGGTAGCGACCACGCGGCCGCCAGGATGAGCGCGATTGCCATCACCGCCGTCGCGCACGCTCTACTTAACATTGCACTTCTTCTTGTATTCGTCGAGCCATCGCTAGGCAACCAGCGGCCGGCCGCAGCCGTCTCGATACTGTGAAGGTGGCCTGCTCGGTGCGAGGGTCGCAGGCGTCGGGTCGGGCGTGAACGCCGGCGTGTCGACGACTTCTTCGACAGGCGGCGGCGTCGTCATCATCGGCTCCGGTTCAGCCGACTTCGGTGCCACGCTAGGTGCCGTATCAGCCGCTGGTGCAGAGGGCGGCGATGCCCAGATCGTCGTCGTTCGCTCGATGGACTTGCGAGGAGAGTCGAGCGCCTTGCTCTCGCGCTGGTAGTCGAGCGCCTTGCGCTCGCGCTGGCAGCCAAGCGCAACAACGAGGCATGCCAACGCAGCCGTCGTCAGAAGCAGGACTCTCGCCATGGGACCCTCCTATCGAGCTTGCCTCACTTATACGCCTAGTGTCGACGCTTGTCCGAATTTCTCAATCGATCGGGTCGCCGAGCCCCCAGCGCTGGCGTGTTAGGATCGCGGCATGTCTCGCTTCGATGATGCGATCCACAGGTTTGACGAAGCCAACGCGGAAGACCCGATCATGGAGACCGTGGATGGTGAAGATCTGCCCAAGGAGCTCGTCTACAGTCGGCGCATGTCTGCGCGGCTCGACCGTTTCGCTCCCGATGCGTCCGAAACCGTGAAGCTTGCCGCGCGCGCTCAGCATATCCGGCGTTGGGAGGTCCCGCGCGAGACCTACCCCGAGGGCAGGGCGGGCTATCTGAAGTGGCGCACGGACCTCTACAAGCGGCACGGGGACATCGCCGCCGGGATCCTGCACGACGTAGGCTACGACGACGAAACGATGGCGCGCGTGCGAACGCTCCTACGCAAGCGAGGTTTGAAGACCGATCCCGACGTACAGTTGATGGAGGACGTCATCTGCCTCGTTTTCCTCCAGCACTACTTCCACGATTTTGCGCGGAAGCACGATGAGGAGAAACTCATCTCCATCGTGCAAAAGACATGGAAGAAGATGACCGAGAGGGCACACGGCGCCGCCCTTCAGCTCGACTACGCGCCCGAAGACCTCGGTGTCATTCAGAAGGCGCTGCAGAGCGCGTAGCGTCCGGCGGGATCGAGTAGGTGACGGTCACGTGCGCGACCGGATCGTCGTTGCCGTCCGAATAGATCGTGACCTGTCCCACTGCGAGCCGTTTGCCGAGCTTGAGCATCTCCGCCTCGGCGATGATGTCAGCGAGCCTGGGCGCGCGAAGGAAGTTGATGTTGAGGTTTGTCGTCAGCGCGAGCGCGACGGGCCCGATCATCCCGAGTACCAAGTAGTACATCGCGGTGTCCGCGATCGTCATCAGTGCGGGACCCGAAACTGTGCCACCAGGGCGCAGGTATCGGTCCGTGATACCAACTCGCATTCGCAAGAAGTCATCGCGCAGTTCTTCGATCTCGATCGGCATCCGAGCCTGAGGGAAGAACTTCTTCATGAAGTCCTGGATCTCGTCAGCGGTCATCTTCGGCATTAGAGCTTTAGGCGTCCTTCTTTCACGTCCGCCCAGCGCGCGTCGGTGAGTAGCTCGTAGCCGCCCTTGGTGCGGACGTAGAGTGTGTCATCGACGTTCGATGGGTCCGCGCCGTCCTTCCGAAGGTCGTTCTTTTGAATTTTGAACGTTCCCGTCGTCGCCAGCCCGCTCATCACGCGCACGAAGCGAGGTTGGGCGTAGGCCGGGAGCTCCGAGACAGAGCGCCAGAAGCCCTCCGGATCGAACTCGCCGTTGGGGACGACGGCGGCCAGGCCGGCTTGGCCGTCCATGTTGGGGACGGGCACCCCGATAACCGTCGCCTCCTCGATGCCGTCGTTGTATGTGATGACGTCCGCGACCTCTGCCGTGGACACGTTCTCGCCCTTCCAGCGAAACGTGTCCCCGATGCGGTCGACGAAGTAGTAGAAGCCGTCACCGTCGCGGCGAAGGAGATCGCCCGAGCGGAAGTACTGGTCGCCCTGCTTGAAGACATTGCGGAGGAGCTTCTTTTCAGTGGCGGACTCGTCGGTGTAGCCGCGGTACTCGAGCCCGCCCGCCGACATCTTCGGGACGCGGATCAGTAACTCCCCAACCTCGTCGTCGCCGCATTGGATGCAAAACCCCCGCTTGTCGCGAAGGTGCTGGTCGAGGTCGACGTCGTACTGGACGATGCGCATCCAACCCGCCAGCCCACCAAGCGGCACGCGACCCACGGACCCCTCACGTCCACTGATGTTCGCGATGAAACCGGGCGCTTCGGTCGCGCCGTAGAACTCGCGAATGTCTTCGATGCCGAACCGCGCCTTGAACCTGGGCCAGATGTCGGGGCGAAGTCCATTGCCAACAGCCACGCGCACGGAGTTGGGCAGCTCCTTTGGATGCGGCGGGGAATTGACCAAGTAGCGGCAGAGCTCGCCGATGTAGAGGATCGCCGTTGCCTTGTATCGGTGCACGTCGTCCCAGAACGCGCTGGCACTGAAGGACCGGCGCATGGCCATCGGGATGCGCGCGAGCATCGCCGCCGACACGCCCAGCAGGAGGCCATTGGCATGATAAAGCGGAAGCACGCAGTAGAGCTTGTCGCCCGGACGAAAGTCGTACATCAAAGGCCCGAATCCGGCGCCTGCGAGGATCGCCCGCGCATGCGAGACGCGGCAGGGCTTGGGAAGGCCGGTCGTCCCAGAGGTGTAGATGTAGATGAAATCGTCTTCGGCTTGAACCGGCGCCTGTGGGTAAGACGTCGCCGGGGTGTCTGCGAGAAGGCCCGCGTAGGGGTTGTCGTCGAATACGAGGATGCGATCGAGTGATTTGCAGAGCTCTTCGCATTCGCGAAGCCCCGGCTCGAGGGTATGGCTCACGAGAACGACTTTCGCCTTGGAGACCTCGACGGCGTGAGCAAGAGGGCGCCCGCGCAGATTGGTGTTGAGCAGCGCGGCGGTTGCGCCGACGCGGGTGATGCCGAGCACGGACGCGATGTAAAAGGGGGAGTTCTCCGCAATCAGCGCAACCACATCCCCGCGCTTGGCGCCCGCCGCCGCAAGTACGTGCGCGACGCGCGACGTGGCGTTGGCGAGCTCGGACCACGTCAGGTGCTCGTTTTCCATTTCGTAGGCGAGGTCGTGCGGCGCGTCCTGGGCGTTCTTCAGCGCGACCTGCAGAAGACTGTCGACTCGTCTCAGTCGCGTGCGGAGCAACCAGGGGACCGTGCCGCGTAAGGCTTTCGGCCCAGACCGCATCTCCGCCATGACCGAGGACCGCCACAGCGGCGAGGCTAAGCGCTCCAACATGTCGGGAAGTGTACGCGCTGTGCGCGTAGATTCGAGCCCTTTCTTCGGGTCCATATGTTACAACAACCGGCCCGTGACGACGTGGATCGAGATCAAGGATCACGCGAGGTCCAGTTACAAGCTGGCCGAGGAGCACGACCACAGCTTCAAGGTGGTATTCGAGTACCCTGGCGGCCGCCTGCAAGCTGTGATCGTGTCTCACTATCAGGCAATGGGTCGCGGTTGGGTCGACCTGTCGTCGGCTTGTTGTCGCGCGGACCGCATCGACGCGCGCGCCGCGCTTCAACAAAGCTTCAATCTAGCGGTGGGATCGCTGTGCCTAGATGGAGATGTGTACGTCGTTCGCCATACGGTCATGGTCGACCATCTATTGCCGGCCGACCTCGAGGTGCCCATGCACGCAGTCGCGCGCGCCGCGGATCAGATCGAACAGTCGCTCCCAGTGCACGAGCTGGTGTCCGACATACTGGACGAAGTCGAAAAAGAGCTCGCCTAGTCCGCCGCGGCGGCTTCACGCGCGCTGGGCGAGGTGAGGAAGCAGAGCGTCAGGGCCAGTGTCAGTGCCAGTGTCAGTGCCAGTGTCAGTGCCAGTGTCAGTGTC
>QMMB01000212.1 GCA_003647035.1 Deltaproteobacteria bacterium
AGGTCGCTAACGATGATCTGCCTGCGACCGGCCGCGTGAATCGCCTCGTCCAGCGGCTGCCTTGCGTGCTCACGCCATGTGGCCTCGTCGCACGAATCGATCTCCTCGCGCGTGATGCGCAAGTTCGAGAGCACGTACATCAGTGGGTTGTTGAGCTCGTGCGCGACGCCGGCGGCCAACGTGCCAACCGAAGCCATTCGATCCGCGAAAGCAAGCCGCGACTCCATGTCATCGCGCTCAAGACCGCGGCGGCTCGCCTCTTCGATGGTCCGTTCGGCGATCAGAAGCCGGGTCCCGAGAATCTCCGGGTCGATGGGCTTCGAGAGATAGTCCGAGGCGCCTGCGTCGAGGACGGCGTTGAGATCGTCCGGCCGACTGCGACCGGTGATCACCAAGAACACCACATCCTCACCGCCCGGCCGGCTGCGAACCAGTCGGCACAGGTCGAGGCCCGACATCCCCGGCAGTGTCCAGTCGACCAGCATCAGTTGAAACTCCTGCTCGAGATGAGCCCGGATCGCCTCCTCTGCAGTGGCAACGGCGGTCACCTGGTAATCTCGCTCACGCAACAGCTCGCCCAGGAGGGCCCGCATGGAGCTCGAGTCGTCGACAACGAGGGTTCGCAAGGGGACGGCCATTAGCCCTAAAGTCTAATCCAATTGGTGAAAAGGTTCATGGTTTCATGGCGGTCTTGACGCCGCCTCGTTCGTAGCTATCGTGGCTGTGGGTAACGCGCTGCGTCATCCAAGGAGGATAGGGACATGATTCACAATAACCCACTTCGTCGGAGCGGAACCCGACTTCAGAAGCAAGGGACGCTCTGGTTTCAGCAAACGCGGACTGCGGGCGGGACTTTTTTTGAGGAGGCGCAGGATGCAAGCGTCGCCTTCGCCAGGGACATGAGGGCCGCAAGCACCAAGCTCGCCGGCACCGCCAGCCGGTCGGCTGCGGGGTTTCAGAAGGCCCTACGCAAGGAGGCCTTCGACTGGCAAGCGCTCGTGCTGAAGACACGCGATGCTTATGTGGCCGAGTTCGAACAGCGGCTAGAGCTGGTGGAGAGCCAAGCGCTGAGCGCCCGAGAAGCCCTGAAGCTGGGGACCGTCGAAACGACCGTCCTCCAGTCGACGCACGATCTGCTCGAGGGAGCACAGCGCCGAGTGGACGAGCGGCTCGACCGAGGGCCGAAGCCGGCCGGCCGCAAGACGATTAGCAAGCCCAAAGCGGCAAGGCCCACGACGAAGAAGGGCCAGAGCCCGCTACGCAACTACGACCAGCTGACCGCTAAGGACGTGGTGAGCCGCGTGCAGCGCTTGTCCGCACCGCAGACGACGGCGGTGCTCGATTACGAGCGGGCGCGGAAGAAGCGCGCGACCGTAATCCGGGCAGCCGAGCACCGTTTGGCTGCGGCAAGCTGAGCGGCGACGCGAAGCGTCTGTACAGCTGACTGGGCTGCACTACACTCCGGACCGTGGCTGAAAACAAACAGATCCTCGTCGCCGACGACGAGGACAACCTGCGCCGAGTCTTGAAGGCACAACTGCAGCACGACGGCTACGAGGTGCATTGCGTTGCCGACGGCGCTGCGGTGCTCGAGGCCATGGCGGAGCATCACATCGATGTCCTGATCACCGATCTGCGCATGCCGAAGCTCGACGGCATGCAGGTGCTCAAGTCCGTCAGCGAGCACTTCCCGAACGTGCCGGTGATCATGATCACCGCGCACGGGACGGTCGACACCGCAGTGGAGGCACTCAAGCTTGGGGCGTTCGACTACGTCACCAAACCGTTCGACCAGGCGGAGTTCCGAACCGTCGTCGGTAAGGCGGCGCGCACCCGGGAGCTCTCCCAGAAGCACGTGAGCGGCGACCCGAGCCAACGCGGACGCTACCGAATCATCGGCCAGTCGGAGCCGATGCACGGCGTCTACGACGTCATCGAAAAGGTGGCCGATACCCCGAGCACCGTCCTCATCACGGGAGAAAGCGGGACGGGCAAGGAGCTGATCGCACGCGCCCTGCATGAGAACAGCTCCCGCAAAGACAAACCGTTCGTCAGCGTGAACTGCGCCGCGATCCCGCCGGACCTTCTCGAGAGCGAGCTCTTCGGCTACGAGAGGGGCGCGTTCACCGGCGCCGTGACGAGTAAGCCGGGGCGCTTCGAGCTGGCGCACACCGGGACCCTGTTCCTCGACGAGATCGCGGAGATCCCCGTCAGCATGCAAGTGAAGCTGCTCCGCGCGCTCCAAGAGAAACAGTTCGAGCGCGTGGGCGGCATCAAGACCATCACGGTCGACATCCGCCTCGTCGCCGCCACGAACCGAGACCTCAAAGAGAGCATCGCAAACGGCCGGTTTCGTGAGGACCTCTACTACCGCCTGAACGTCGTTCATGTGCATCTACCGCCCCTGCGGGAGCGCCCCAGCGACATCCCGCTTTTGCTCGAGCACTTCGTGCAGAAGTTCAACACCAAGCTCGACCGTTCGACGACGGGTTTCGAGGAGGCGGCGATGCGGCAGCTATTTCGGTATGGATGGCCCGGGAACATCCGAGAGCTCGAAAACGTGGTCGAGCGCTGTATTATTTTCGCCGAAGACGGAGAGGTCGGCGCGCAGCATTTGCCGGCCGAAGTTCGGGACTCGGACGGGGATCTCGAGCCGGGCCTCGTTGGCGGGATTGGGCCAACCCCCGGTGAGACCGGGCTCAAAGAAGCGGTGAGGGAAGCGACCCTCAAGCTCGAACGAGAGTTCATCCGGCGCGCTCTGCATCAAACGGGCGGCAACGTGACGCACACCGCGCGGCTTCTCAAGATCTCGCGCAAGAGCCTGCAGAACAAGATGAAGGAGCTAGGCCTCAGGGACGACTGAAGGTCGTTCGCGCTCGGGGCCGTGAGCCGACAGCATCGACTCGAGATCCTCGCGGCTCACGGGCTTCTGCAACACGGGGTTGGGCACCGCGGCGGCGAACCTTCGGAGTCGAGAGGTAAACGCCCCGCCGCTCATGAACACAATCCGATCGGCGAGCTGCGGGTGGTCTCTCTTGACCGAGTCGTAGAACGACTTGCCGTCAACCTCCGGCATCATCAAGTCGCAGACGATCGAGTCGAAAGCTGGGTCTTCGGCAAGCAGGGCAAGCGCTTCCACACCACCGAGCACGGTCACGGTGTCGTACCGGCGTCGCAGGCGCCGATGGAGGGCGGACAGCACCATCGCGTCGTCGTCGATGATTAAGATCCGCGCTCGCTGAAGCGGAGCCTCCGAGATCGGGCGGCTTTCGCGGCGTGGCTCGACAGCCGGCAACCCCGTGTCCGTGGGAAGGATCAGCTCGAAGCGGGTGCCTCCGTCCGCGAGATGGTGCACTTCGAGCCTCCCACCATGCGCCTTGGCCACGCGGATGCAGGCACTCAACCCCAAGCCCATCCCGCCCTCGTGCGCTTTGGTGGTAAAGCCAGGCGTGAAAATCCGCGCCCGGTCGTCCTTATGGATTCCCGCGCCAGTGTCCGTGACCGCAACCACCACCTCATCGCCCTCCATGCGTGTAGAAACGACGATCCGGTGCTTGTCGTACGCGCCGCCGTCGATGGCATCCGCCGCGTTGGTCAGCAGGTTGACCAACGCCTGTGCGATACGGCCCGGAAAGGCGGCGATCATCGGGGTCGGCTCAAAGCGCTTCACGAGGCGAGCTCGGTAGCGAATCTGGTTGAAGACCATCGCGCAGGCGTCATCGACGATGCGGGTGATGTCGATCATCTCTGCCTGTGCGTCATCGGCGCGAGAGAATGTGCCGAGGCTACGAGCGATGTCTTGGATTCGGTGCATGCCCTTGTGACAATCGGTGAGCATGTCGGCGGCGTCATCGAGCACTTCCTGCAGGTTCGCGTCCGCTGCGATCCGTTCGAAGGACTGCGGTGTGATGGCCTCCCTCGTGGACAGATCGACCCGCAAGGTCCGGATGAAGCGACGAATCACTTGGTGCGACTCGCGGAGGCTTTCGAGGTTTGCCAGGACGAAGGTGAGCGGATTGTTCACTTCGTGGGCAAGGCCGGCCGCAAGGCGGCCCACGGTGCGCAGGCGGTCCTCGGCAACACCTGGGGCCACCATGGGGGGCGGCATACTCGGCGGCACACTCGGTCGTAGCGCGGGTTGCAACTGAAGGATCGTGGCTTCGCAACCATCCCAGATCGAGGCGATAGACGTGGCCGCTAGATGGGAGCGCAGACCGTCGGGGAGGTCCACCTGGTAGCTCGCGGGGTTGCCCTCTTCGGGGACCGGATGCTCGAACGGTTCGCCGACCATCTCTTCGCAGTCGACGCCGAGCATTGCGCACGCGGCGGGATTGATGAACAGCACGTTGTGAGCGCCGTCGAGCACGACGATGCCGTCGGTTGCGCGGTTCAACAGCAGGCGACTATGAGTCTCGCTGCCGTGGGCATCCCGCAGTTGCACGAGGCACCGGCGCAGCTCGTACTCGCGATTGATCGCTCGTTGGAGGCCAGCGAGGTACGCATCCGGAAGCGCCATCCCCCACGGGCGCTCTTCGGGAAGTGTGCAGGCCTCGTCACCAAGCAGAAGGGTGGAGATCCCTCGGGCGGTGGCCGGAAGCTCCGCGCCCAGGTGCACGTCCCAACAAAGAATGTGCGGGGCATGGCTTTCGAACTGGTTCATGGCGTCGTCGCGGTTCACAGCGACGCGGCAGATCATGGCCTCCGGCCAGGCATGAAGGCTCTCACGGACGAGCATGATCCGCTCCGGATCGCCCGAGGCGATCAGGACCCGGATGCGCCTCGTTCCTGAAATCGCCGATGTTTGCGTCTTGCCCAGCAGCACGATCACCCTCCGGGGCCGGATCACCCTTGACGCCCCTCTGAAACCATAGCACTGTAATAAGGCGCTGTGAACGGTATTTTTAGGTGATGGTGGCGGATGCTCGATAAGCGCGAGGACGGGGAAGAGCACGAGGTCCGGGACGTTCTTCTGGTGGAGGACAGCCTGATCGACGCGCAGCTGATCCGGAGGCTGCTGCGGCGAGTCACGTCCGCGTACTACCGGGTGACGCACGTCCGCACGCTGAACGACGCGGTGCTGTCGGCCGAGGACTTGGTCCCGGATGTCATTCTCGCCGACCTGAATCTGCCTGATTCGCGGGGGACGCAGACCGTCGCAAGCCTGCAGACCTCCTATCCAGACATCCCGTTGGTGATCGTGAGCGCCTGGGAAGACGAGGCGGTCTCGCTTCGGTCGGTCAAGGCCGGGGCGCAAGATTATCTGGTCAAGGGCCACATCGACGGTGCGAATCTTCATCGTGTGATCCGCTACGCCATCGAGCGAAAGCGAACCGAGCTCGAGCTCGTGCGTCTCGCCCACTTCGACCAGCTGACCTCGCTGCCCAACCGGACGTTGCTTCGCGAGCGGGTGGACCACGCTCTAGCTCGTGCCGCGCGCGCAGGCAGCGGAGTGGCGACCCTCATCCTCGACATGGATCGCTTCAAGGAGATCAACGATACGCTGGGCCACGAGATCGGGGACAAGTTGCTGATCGAGGCGGGACAGAGAATCCGGGCAAGCGTTCGCGACCAAGACACTGTGGCCCGGCTCGGAGGGGACGAGTTCGCGGTGATCCTCGAAGGCGTCAGCGAAGCGAAGGAAGTGCTGCCGGTCATCGAGCGAATCATCGCGAGCCTGAGCGACGTCAGGACCATTTGCGGGCACGAGGTCAACACGTCGACCAGCGTGGGTATCGCCATGTATCCGGAAAATGGGAGCAATCTGTCGGAGCTCCTCCGGGCGGCTGACCTCGCCATGTATCAGGCGAAATCCTCAGGGCGCGGCCGCTATCAGTTCTTCGCCGACGCCATGCAGGAAGAAGCGCGGTCCCGGCACGCGCTCGAATGGGCCCTGCGCCGGGCAGTCGAAAAGGGCGAATTCGAGCTGGTTTATCAGCCTCAACTCGGCCTCCGGACCGGCACGGTCATTGGCGTCGAAGCGCTCCTACGGTGGATGAACCCGACGCGAGGCCTTCTGACGCCGTATCATTTCATCGCCGGTCTCGAAGAGTTTGGGCTGATCAACGAAGTCGGCGAGTGGGTGCTGCAGACTGCATGCGAGCAGCTTCGGAAGTGGCACGAAATGGACTTCGAGCCAATGCGGATGGCGGTCAACGTGTCCGCACAGCAGTTCGAAGACCCCATGTTGATCGACAAGGTCCGGAGCGCGCTCAAGGAAACAAAGCTCCCACCGGAGTTCTTGGAGCTCGAGCTCACCGAGAGTTGTCTGATGTCCG
>QMMB01000213.1 GCA_003647035.1 Deltaproteobacteria bacterium
CGCTCGCCGCTTGGACGACCGACTGGACGTCGATGCCGGCGGTGCGCTCGCCGGAGAGCGCTGAGACCCTGGTGCGCTCGCCGGAGAGCGCTGAGACCCTGGTGCGCTCGCCGGAGAGCGCTGAGACCCTGGTGCGCTCGCATTGGGTCTGACGCTCGGCTTGTTCGTCAGGGGAAAGAGGATGGTGATGACGTCGGCGATGCTCTCGGTCGCGCTTTGCACCCCCGCATGCTCAGTCTTCACATCTTGAAGAAGGGCCAGCGTCTGGCTGAGGGTGCCCAGCGCGTTCTTTACACACGCTTTGCCATCCGGTTCGGTCGATGCGTATTCCGCTTCGAAAAGCGCCCCAACGGACTTCGCGACGTTCTGGGTGATGCCAAGCACCTCCTCCGGAACGTCCTCGTCTTGTTGTAGCGCTTCGAGTGCCTTGCCGAGCGCTTCGCGAGCTTGTCGCGCCTCGCCAGCCGATGAGTAGCCCATGCCTGGTTGTCCCCCCCTTTTACTGGTTGTCAGGATACCGGGAGTCGCCACGAGGTCAAAGCTCCTTCACGAATACGACGCGCGAACGCCCTGGGCCCGCATAGTCGGGGACCTCGTTGCTCTCGAAACCCATCGACTCGTGGAATCGCACCGGGCCCTCATGGCCCGCAGCCGCCAGGGACTTGATCCGCTTCATTCCCGCGGCCCGGCACCGCTCGGTAAACTGTTCGTAGAGTCGTTTTCCGACCCCGCGGCGGCGATGGTCCGGGTGAATCCCGACGAGGTGCACATACCCACTCGCGGACGGCGTCGGCACCATGACGCCGAGGAGGAAGCCGATCACCTGCCCGTCGAGCTCCGCGACGAGCGCGTGCTCGCCGAACTCGTAGAAAAACATCGGATCGACGCGCCTTCCAGCTGGTCCGCCCCACCACTGGTCGAGCACAGAAATGATGTAGTCGTAGTCGACTTTTGTGAGGCCCCGAATCTCCATTACCCGCGACAGCGGATAACACGAACGCATCGATGGCGCACGGCGACCCCAATTCGGGCATGGGGCCTCGTTCGAGGGGGCTCGTCGGTGGCGGCTAGGCCGCGCCCGGGAGCGTTGGGCGGAAAATGTAACCCTGCTGCTGCACGACGCAGACGCGATTCGGCCCGGCGACCCGCGCTCGGGCCACGGCGATGCTAGCCGCGTCCAACAGTTCGCTGTGCGCGCGGATGCTGCCGCTCGGATACAGCCCAACCCCGATCGAAATCGTCAAGTCAATGCTCGCTGGGCCTCGAGTCGGGCTCGACAGCTCGAACGGCCGAAGTGCGATCTCGGACACGATGCGATCAGCCAAGATGAGAGATCGCGCCGGCCGCGTGTTGGGCAACAAGAGACCAAACTCGGCCGTCCGGAATCGCGCGGCGATGTCGGTGGGACGGATCGTGCGTTGTAGCCGGACCGACACTTCGTCGAGCACACGACCTGCGACCTCCGCGCCGTGATCGGCGATGAGGTCTCGGAAGTCATCGACCGCGAGGATACAACAGGCCAGCGGATCCAGATGACGCTGTGCCTCCTCGAACTCGATCGCGAGGCATTCGTGAAAGAAGCGATGGTCGGGTAGTGCGCGTAGGTCGTCATGCAGGGATGTGTAGCGAAGCTCGTTCTTCGCAAACTGCACGTCGTCGTGCGCTCGCTTCACCCGCAGCATGTTCTCGATGCGTGCCAGGAGCTCCGAGTCCTCGAACGGCCTCAACACGTGATCGTCCGCCCCTGTGCGCAGCCCCTGGAAGCGCGCGCTCTGCTCGTCGGCCGCCGCGAGAAGGACCACCGGGAGGAAGCGGTCTTTGGTGATGGTCTTGATGACTCGGCAGGCGTCGGTTCCACTCAGGCCGGGCATATCGACGTCGAGCACTACGAGGTCCACCGCTTGGGCACGAACCGCGTCGATAGCCTGCTGGCCGCTACTGGCCTGGATGACGATCAGCCCGTGGGCGCGGAGTAGTCGAGATATGTGCTCGCACGTCGCCCGATCGTCATCGGCGACGACCACCACCGCCTTCGGAAATGGACGTGCGGTCCCCACCCCTACACAATAACCGAGCGAGGTGACATTCGCGAGCCTGCGCGGTCGAGTTTCCCCGAGCGCCCTAGGCGTCTATACTACGAATCGACGCGCCTCTGGGGCGTGGGGCCGAAATGGAGCTCAAGCAGCAACTCAAACTATCGCAGCAGCTCATCATGACGCCGCAGCTTCAGCAGGCGATCAAGCTGCGGCAGGTGTCACGCATGGAGCTGAGCGAGCTCGTGCAGGAAGAGCTACTCGAGAACCCCATACTCGAGGACGGTCTCGAACCGCTCGAGCCGAGTAGCGCCGGCACCGACGAGTCCCTGGCGCCCGAAATCGAAGCCCATGAGGCCAAGAAAGCGGAAATCGACTGGGAGCGCTACCTCGAGAATCAGTCGAACGAAGCGCCGATGCCTTCGATACGCCGCGGGCCGGACGAAGAGATGCCCGGGCTCGAGGCGACGCTGTCCACGATCGAAGATCTAAGCGAACACCTAGAGTGGCAGTTGCGCATGGGCGACTTCGTCGAAGATGAGCGCCGATTCGCGGTGTTGGTAATCGGCAACCTCGACGACAACGGTTATTTGAAAGTCGATGACGTGGCACCGGAGGATGTGGTGCCGCGGCTTGCGGCCGAGGCCGATCTCGATGCCGAGGATGCCGAAGAAGTTCTGGCGATGATTCAGCAGTTCGATCCGTTGGGGGTCGCCGCCCGATCCCTCGAGGAGTGCCTGATCATTCAGGCCAAGCACTACGGCATGGACGACCTGGTGCTCCGCGTGCTCTCCGACCATCTGAGCGACCTCGAGAAGCGGCGCTACCCAGCGATTGCCAAGGCATGCGAGTGCCCCCTCGACGAGGTGTACGACGTGGCGCAGATCATTGCCGAGTTCGAGCCACGGCCGGCGAGACGATTCCAGACCGAAGAGCCGCGGTACATCGTGCCGGACGTCTACGTGCATAGGGTGGGGGACGAGTACTACGTCGTCGCGAACGACGACGGCATGCCCAAGCTCAAGATCAGCGGGTTCTACCGTGCGGCCATGGCGAACAATGCCAAAGCCAAAGAGTACATCCAAGACAAGCTCCGAAGCGCGCAATGGCTGATCCGAAGCATCGACCAGCGCCGCAAGACCATCGTCAAGGTCACGGAGTGCATCGTCGAGAAGCAGCAGGACTTCTTCGATAAGGGCATCGAGCATCTAAAGCCCATGATTCTTCGGGACGTGGCCGAGACCGTCGGCATGCACGAGAGCACGATTTCTCGCGTCACCAGCAACAAATATGTCCATACGCACCGCGGCACTTTCGAGTTGAAGTACTTCTTCAACAGCGCCATAAGAAGGGACCACCAAAGCGACATCGCCTCGGAAAGCGTGAAACAGGCGATAAAGCTCATCATTGGCGGCGAGGAACAAACAGCCCCGCTGTCCGATCAACGAATCGTTGAAATACTCGCACAAGACGACATCAAGATTGCCCGCCGCACGGTCGCGAAGTATCGCGAGATGCTCGGCATCTTGAGTTCATCAAAACGTAAGAAGTACTTTTAGTCCCTGGAGGGTTGATGCGGATTAGCTACACATTTCGCAACATGGAGTCGTCTGACGGCATCAAGAACTACGCATCCGAGAAAATTGGCAAGATTCAGAAGTACATGCGTGCGCCGATGCATGCCGAGTTCACGTTTTCGATGGAGCGGCACGTCCATCGAGTCGAAGTGAACCTGACGGGCGACGGCCACCAGTACGCCGGGCACGGTCAGTCCGAGGACATGTACGCCACCATCGACCAGGTCGTCGATAAGATCGACCGGCAGGTGCGCGAAACGAAGGCCACGGAGACACACCGCCGACGGCACAGTGGCGAGTCCCTCCGACACCCTGAAGACTGATCCGC
The DNA here is from genome assembly GCA_003647035.1 of Deltaproteobacteria bacterium. Taxonomy (GTDB): domain Bacteria; phylum Myxococcota_A; class Polyangia; order Polyangiales; family Houyiibacteriaceae; genus SG8-38. Next base: position 3,939 of record QMMB01000213.1, read on the forward strand.
GTTGCGTCCGTGCGGCGGGTGGGGTATCGCCTCGCCGTCATGCTCGCTGACCTTCTGCATCCCGATCGCGTGCGCATTGGGCTCGGGATCCCCAACAAGGAAGCAGCGCTCCGCGCCGTCGCTTCACTGCTTTGCGCGCCGGAGGAAACCGCGAACGAAGAAGTCGTCTACGAGGTGCTCCTCGAGCGTGAGCGATTGGCGAGCACGGGCATTGGTAGCGGGGTTGCGATTCCGCACGGCCGTTATGACGGGGTAGACGAGTTGCGTGCGGCGGTCGCCGTATGCCCCCGGGGCGTCGATTTCGACGCAGTCGACAGCCTACCCGTGACGATCTTGGTCGGCATCGTGGGCCCTCGGTCCATGCCGCAAAAGCATTTGGCCGCGCTGGCGGGTGTCTCCCGTGTCCTTCGAGACGACCAAAAGCGCGAAGCGCTCTTCAAGGCCGCAGATGACGCCGAAGCGTATCGCGTGCTGGTCGGCCCCTGACCGGCAGACAGTCGGACGCCACTCGCGTATGATGAGCGGGTGACGCAGTCTTCCCCTTCGGAGCGCGGAGTGCTCGCCAGCATGCGCGTTGAACACGGCATCACGGTGGCGCATTTGCTCGTCGAACCTCGTCTGCAGGCCATCTTGCGATTGGTTGCAGGCGAAGAGGGGCGCGACCGGCCGGTGGACCATCCTCGCGTGCAAAAGCCTGGCCTGGCGTTGGCGGGGCACACCCATGGGGTCGTTCCCACCCGCGTTCAGATTCTCGGTGAGACAGAGCTCACCTTCCTAGAGGAGCTTTCACCCGAAGAGCAACGTCAGGGGGTGAGTGCGCTGTTCGGGCTCGGGCTATCGCTCGTAGTCGTCACACGTGGTGTCGACCCGCCGGCCGTGCTGCTCGAAGCTGCGCAGAAGACCTCGACGCCGCTTGTGGTCGCTGAACCCCGATCGAGCCGTGCGATTCAGACGATTCATAGGGTGCTCGACACGATTCTAGCGCCTTCCGAAACGCGTCACGGTGTGCTCATGGACGTGCACGGCGTTGGCACGCTGCTGCTCGGTCCGAGCGGCATCGGCAAGAGCGAATGCGCGCTCTTCTTGGTCGAGCGTGGGCATCGGCTCGTCGCCGACGATCAGGTCGTCTTGTCGCTGCTTGCTCCCGAACAAATCCTCGGCCGCGCTCCGCCCTTGCTCCGGAATCATCTAGAGGTGCGGGGCATCGGGATTATCAACGTTCGCGATTTGTTTGGGGCCACCGCCGTGCGCTCCGAGAAAACGCTGCAGCTCGTGGTCGAGCTTTGCCCTTGGAGCAACGACGAGCCGTTCGATCGGCTCGGACTCGATGATTCGATGTTGGACATCTTGGGCGTGCCCGTTCCGATGTTGCGAATCCCCGTTCGGCCCGGCCGCAACATGGCGGTCATCCTGGAGGTTGCAGCGCGAAATCACATTCTCAAGGCCGCCGGGCACCACGGGGCACAGAAATTCATCGACACGTTGATGGGCGACGTGGACGAGCCGGACTCCGGGCTCGAACGATGAGCGAGGCTCCCCAGGTCATCATCATCACTGGGTTGTCGGGCGCCGGAAGAACCAGTGCGCTTCGTGTGCTCGAAGACGCGGGCTTTTACTGCGTCGACAACCTGCCCCCTGGGCTGGCGCCGGATCTGCTCGCGCTAGTCAGCCGTGAGGGCAAGCTCCACCAGGTCGGGTTGGGTATCGACGTTCGCACTGGCGCGTTCCTCAGCGGAGCGGAGGAGACGATCGCGGCGCTCGAAGCTTCCGGGCACCACGTGCAGGTGATCTTCCTCGACGGCGCGGACGAGGTCCTCGTTCGGCGCTTCAGCGAGACCCGTCGGCCCCACGCGCTCGCACGGACGGGCGACCTGCAGGGAGCGATCGCAGGGGAGCGAGAACGTGTTGCGGGCCTGCGCGCGCGTGCGGACATCGTGATCGACACCACCGATTTCAGCGTTCACGACCTCCGACATCAACTGGTCGACTACATTGGTCGCGACTCGGAGCGGCCGTCGATGGTCGTTCGTTTGGTTTCGTTCGGTTTCAAGTACGGGGTTCCCATGCACGCCGACCTCGTGTTCGATCTGCGCTTTCTACCGAACCCGCACTTCATCGAAGAGCTGCGCCCAAAGACCGGAATGGATCCGGAGGTGTCTGCGTATGTGATGCAAGCTCCTGAAACACAGGAGCTTCTGCGACATCTGCGTCCGCTCCTCGACTACGCGCTTCCGCAGTACGCGCGCGAAGGGAAGGCCTATTTGACCGTTGCGTTCGGGTGCACCGGCGGCAGGCATCGCTCCGTAGCCTTGGCCGAA
>QMMB01000214.1 GCA_003647035.1 Deltaproteobacteria bacterium
GTGTCGCCCGATTGACGTACAGTTGGACGACGGGCGCCTCTTCGTTGGCGAGGTGGCCATCATGCTGCCGGAGGGGAACTGCCGCGTGGGCGACTTCTTGAACTCCGCGGCGCGATTCTTCGAAGTGCGAAACGAGCGCGCGGTGCATTTCGTCAACCGTGACCATGTTGTCATGGTCAAGCTCACGGAGTGACAACATCGACCGTGAAGGCTCACTGACGACAGCGTCGATTGCCGAGCTCTTGAGAGGGGCTCCCCTCTTCCGCGACTGTGCACCCGACGTGGCGGACAAGGTGGCGCCGCACGTCCAAACGGCGCACGCCTCGGCCGGTGCTCATCTGGTGAGCGCGGGATCGACGGACGACAGCATCGGAGTGCTGATGCGAGGGCGCGCGTCGGCGAGCTTCGTGGATTTGCGCACGGGGGCCCGTACACAGCTTTACAGCATCGAGACGGGGGACCACTTCGGCGAGGTCGGTGCGCTGCTTGGCGAATCTCAACCCCACGATGTCGTCGCTGAAGAGTCGTGCGTCGTGCTCGTGTTGCGGCGACAGGCCATAGACCAGCTTTCCGCCAAAGTTCCAGCGTTCTCCCAAGCGCTCGCGGCTTCGTTGGCGGATAGGCTTCGCCGCAGCACGAGTCGCCCGCCACCTGCGCCGTCGCCAGGCGTCGCGAACGCCGACCGGTCGGCCCTGCAGCGCTCGGGTGCGGCCATTCCGTTCGTCCGGGTGTCTTCGTACGACCTCATCGATGCGGTCATCGAGATGGTGCCGGCTCAGCTCATCGAGCAACATCGCATGATACCACTCGAGCTGCGCGACCAGGTGCTGACCATCGGCATGGTCGACCCCTTCAACGATGTCGCGCTTCGTGCAGTGCAACGTGTCCTTACGCACGCACAACCCAACGTGGTGGCAATCTCACAAGACGACTTCAACTCCACCAAACGCCGCCTGAAGATTCACACCCCCACGGCGCAAGGCAGGCGTGAGCAGCGGATAGACCCGAACCTGATCGCGTTCGAGGACGCGGAGTCGAAGCGCGAGTCGGAGCGTGCGTTGCAGCAAGCGGGTGAGCAGGTCGTGACGCTGGCGGCGCAAGTCGTTGCGGCTGCGCTCGAGCGCGGCGCCAGCGACATTCATCTCGAGCCCATCCCGCGGAGCATTCGCATTCGCTTCCGCGTCTACGGGACCTTGAGCGAGTGGGAGCAGTCGGTGCAGCCACAACTCGCCAGGGCACTGGTGGCGCGCTTCAAGGTTCTGGCTGGCCTCGACATCGCAGAAAAGCGAAGGCCGCAGGACGGTCGCATCAGCGTTCGCGTGGGCCGGCGCCGCGTCGATCTTCGAGTGTCGACCCTGCCTTCGAGTGAGGGCGAAAAAATCGCGATGCGAATCCTCGAGGCGTCCACGATGTTGCGTGCCCTCGACCAGATCTTCGTCGAGCAACGCACGCTCTCTGCCATCCGGGAGACGCTCCAACGGCCGTACGGAGCCATCGTCGTGGCGGGTCCGACCGGCTCGGGCAAAACGTCAACTTTGTACGCCGCGCTTCACGAACGGCAGACCGTGCGTCCCGATACCAACATCATCACCGTCGAAGACCCCATCGAATACCGGCTCGACGAGATCACGCAGGTTCAGGTCAACCACAGCATTGGGCTCGGGTTCGCCGAGGTGTTGAGGTCGATGTTGCGCCAGGACCCCGATGTCTTGATGGTGGGCGAGGTGCGCGATGCGGAGACCGCACAGCTGGCGCTCGAATCGGCCATGACGGGGCACTTGGTGCTGACGTCGATCCACGCCAGCAATGCCGCAGCGGCGATCCAACGCTTCGAGAACCTGGGCTGTGATACGGCGATTATTGCGCAGTCGATTGCGCTCGTGTTGGTGCAGCGGCTTGTTCGACGGCTGTGTCCGCGGTGTACCGTCTTGGCGCCCGTGCCCCAGCTCATGCGCGAGTCGTTGGTTGCGCGCGGCCTCTACCCGTCGGGGGCGTCGACTCCGCTCCCGCGCGCCGCCGGATGCGAGGCTTGCGACGACACGGGATTTCTCGGGAGGGTTGCCGTCGTCGAATCGCTCCAGCTGACCGACCCGCTGCGTTCGATGTTGATGGCCAATCGACCGCTCGACGAACTGATGACTTTCGCCGAGGAGCGGGACGCGTTGGTGCAGTTCCCGCGTTACGCATCGTTCTTGATGGAGCAGCAACTCATCGGCCCGGCGGAGTCGCTGCTCGCGGTGGCTACGTAGCTAGTAGTCAACGAGACCTTCCCATCGACGATCTGAACGAAACCTTCCCAGGGACGAGTTCGGCGCCCCCGGGATTGACATTGCCCGCGGGTGCAGCGAGTCTCCCACTCCGGCATCATCGAACCTGATCGTCGAGCCATGGAGAGTACCGTAGACGAAGCCACCGCCGCGACTGGACGCCGACAACTGAGGCGCCTGGAGACGTTTCTAGATGTCGCTTACGCGGTGCTCTTCGTCGATTTCATCATGTACCTCCCGCAAACGGAGGACATGGCCTGGACCGAGCTCCCCTTCGGGTTGGTGTCGCTCCTCATCGACAATTCGCTCGACCTGATGAGGCTCGTCATCGCCGTGGGCTTGACGCTGATCTCCTGGAACCTGACACACAAGCTCCTGGGGCCGCTCGGACGAACGGATGCGAAGCACACGCTACTGACACTGCTGCAATTGATCTTCGTTTGTTTGTTCTTGTTTTTCGCGGTTGCGGACCCGGCACTGGAGAGCGTTTCTTCGCCCGCCGCTCAGAGCCTCTGCCTCGCGCTGTCGGGTTTCATCGGCATCGCAGCCTGGTCTTACGCTCGTAACAAAGGCCTCACTCGCGCCGATCTGAGCGAGCAGGAAAAGAACGAGATCCTCAGGAGCGCGATCATCGAGCCGGTCACGGCGTTGCTGAACACCGGCTTCGCCTTCGTCGGACCCGGCGCGTGGACGGCGGGCTGGTTCGTGATTCCCGCAATCTTGCTCGGCGCGCGGCGGCGTGTGGACCGCAGGAGGCAGCGCGCAACCGTCGCCGGCTCGTGAGGCACTTTCGAACGAAACCTTCCCAGGGACGACTTCAGGACCGCCATTCCCGTCCTGCTGGGGTTGGGCGTCAGGATCGCCCGCCAAGCGTGAGGCTTGCAATCGACACGCTGTGTGTCAAAAGGCCCTTTCTGGCGCGCTTTTCGACCATCGCTGACTGTTCGGCACCTCCGTCCTCCATATGACGACGGAAGCGACAGCTCGTGCCGCTCGTGAGGTGCTGCAAGAGCAGGGCACGCTAGGCAAAGACACCGTAGCGGCCCGGGTCGACGGCAAGGTCTACGATCTGCACACCCCCATCCCGCAGAGCGCCTCCGAGGTGAAGCCGATCGGTGCCTACGACCCGGACGCGCTGGCGATCATCCGGCACTCGAGCGCCCACGTGATGGCGGACGCCGTCCAGCGTCTGTTCCCCGGCACCACGGTGGCCTTCGGCCCGGCCACCGACAACGGCTTCTATTACGACTACGCGCGCCCGAGCGGCACGTTCTCCGAAGACGACCTTCGCGCCATCGAAGCCAAGATGGAGGAGATCGTCGCAGCGGACAGCCCGTTCCGCCGCGAAGTCGTGAGCCGCGACGAGGCCCGCACCGTGCTGCAAGCGCTCGACGAGGACTTCAAGCTCGAACACCTCGAGCGCCTCGAAGATCCCATCTCCCTTTATCGACACGGCGAATGGGTCGACCTGTGCGAAGGCCCGCACGTTCCGTCGACCGGCTTCCTGAAGGCGGTGAAGCTCACCAGTGTGGCGGGCGCGTACTGGCGCGGCGACGAACGTAACCCGATGCTTCAGCGCATCTACGGCACCGCGTTCCCGTCGCCGAAAGCACTTCGCGTGCACCTCAAGCAGCTCGAGGAAGCCAAGAAGCGCGACCACCGCAAGCTCGGCAAGGAGCTCAAGCTGTTCGCGTTTCATCCACAGGCCCCCGCGTCTCCGTTCTTCCTGCCGCGCGGCTCCACCATCTACAACCTTCTCGAAGGCTATGTCCGCTCGCTGTACGCCCGGTATGGCTACGAAGAGGTGATCACCCCGCAGATTTTCGACAACGAGCTTTTCCACACTTCGGGGCACTTGCCGTCGTACGCCGAGAACATGTACATGGCGGCCACGTCGGAAAACCTCGCGAAGCTTCGGCGCAGGGTCGAAGAAAGGCCACCGACAAGCGACGAGGAGTGGGCCGAGGCGTTCGACGAGTCGCTTCGCTTTGGTGTGAAGCCCATGAACTGCCCGAGCCACTGCTTGATGTACGCGATGACCAAGCGGAGCTACCGCGACCTTCCGATGCGCATGGCCGACTTCGGACGCCTCCATCGCTTCGAGCGAAGCGGCGTGGTGCAGGGGCTCACGCGGGTCCGAACGTTCGCACAGGACGACGCCCACATCTTCTGCACGCTCGATCAAGTGCAAGAGGAGATCAAAAGCTTCCTCGACCTCGTCTACGACGCGTACCGGGATTTCGGTTTCACCGATGTTCGGATCGTCATCGCGACGCGGCCCGAAAAGCGTCTCGGCGCCGACGAGGTGTGGGACCAATCCGAGAGGGCGCTCGAAGAAGCCGTCAAGGCCAAGGAGCTGCCGTACGAAATCGCCGAGGGCGAGGGCGCCTTCTACGGTCCGAAGATCGAGTTCCATCTCAAGGACGCGATCGGACGTCCCTGGCAGCTCGGCACCATCCAGGCGGACTTCAATCTACCGGAGCGCTTCGACCTGACCTACGTTGGCGAGGACAACACGGCGCACCGGCCCGTCATGCTGCACAGGGCGATTTTGGGCTCCATTGAGCGGTTTTTCGGTGTGCTCACCGAGCATGTGGGTGGCTCGTTCCCCGTCTGGCTTGCGCCCGAACAGATCGCTCTGTTGACGGTGAGCGAGAGGTTCAACGACTATGCGCAGAACGTGCAGCAACAGCTCAAGGACCGAGGCTTCCGGGTCACCACCGATCTGAGCAGCGACAAGCTGGGTGCAAAGATTCGCCAAGCGCGCCTGATGCGGATTCCGTATCTCGGTGTGATTGGTCAAAAAGAAGTAGAGGGGCAGGGCTTGGCCCTCCGTTCACGAGACGAAAACAAGGACCTCGGTTTCATTCCGTTGTCCGACGTCTTCGACCGTCTCGCGCGCGAGAACCAACCGCCTTCCGCTATGGATTCAACAATAGGAGATAGTTATCGCTAGACCGCGCTTTGGATCGCGCGATCGGCCGCGGGATTTCGGTCCGCGCGTCAACGATCGCATTCGAGTGCCCGAGATCCGTGTAATCGGAGCCGAGGGTGAAATGCTGGGCGTCTTGAACACCGACGAAGCTCGTCGGATGGCTCGAGGTCTCGATCTCGACCTGGTCGAGGTGAACCCGAAAGCCATGCCGCCCGTGTGCAAGATCATGGACTTCGGCAAGTTCAAGTACGAAGAAAAGAAGAGGCAGTCTGACGCCCGCAAGCGGCAGACGCAGATCGCGCTCAAGGAGATCAAGCTCCGCCCTAAGACCGACGATCACGACCTCGACTTCAAGACCAAACACGTGCGCCGCTTCCTCGAAGAGGGCAACAAGGTGAAGCTCACCGTCCGCTTCCGTGGCCGTGAAATCACTCACCCGGAAACAGCACAACGCCAAATCGACCACATCGTCGAGGCGGTAGCCGACCTCGCCACGGTAGAAACCACGGCCCGCCTAGAAGGCCGGACCATGACCGCCATCCTGGCCCCCCGAGTCAAAGTCCAAACCGTCCGACAACCCTCAACCGAGTAAAAAGAGAAAAAGGGGTCAAATCCCTTTTCAAATGGGTTCAGGCAGCGGCGGTGGCAGCGCCAGTGTCGGTGTATAGTACCGCTCGTGTTTACGCTCGACGATCAGTTCGGACACACGCATCGGCGGGGTGACGTCTTTGGGGACGGTCCGGTCGTGATCCTCGCTGGCGCCCAGCGGAAGGCGCCTGATGCGATGCAGGCATGGGAGCACGCCTTGCGTGGGCGAGTTCCGCAAGGGACTCGTATCGTTGGCCTCAGTGACCTCAAGCGCCTTCCATTTTTCGTACCGAAGGGCATGGTCACAAAGGGATTGGCCGAGCAGCTTCCAAACGTTCCGGTCCTTTGCGACTGGAAGGGCAGGGTGTATTCAGACTTGGGCTTCCCAGCAGGCGCAACGATTTCGGTAGGGGTGTTCGGGGCCGCTGGGGAGCGGCTGGGAATCATCGCCGGAGAGCACACCGA
>QMMB01000215.1 GCA_003647035.1 Deltaproteobacteria bacterium
CAGGGCCGTACGTATGGACGACGTACACCGCCCAACGGGGCGACGATACGGTCGAAGTCCGCATCGCAGCGGAAGACGGCGAGCGCGCGCGACCGGAACGCACCATCGACATCGTCGTCGTCACTGACTCGGCTACGTTCGAAGGCAGCGGCTCGGAAACCTCGACCATCGTCGTCTCGCTCGAGTGATTCCGACGCGCTGCTCTCATAGTCTTCGGTCTCCGTCGACACCGGCAAGCCCGGCCTTAGAACGGGAGTGAGCCACCTTTAGGAGGAGCGTCATGAAACAGATCCCCGAGTCCCACTCCGATATCCTCGACAAGCCCGCGTTCGCGCATCTATCGACCCTCATGCCCGATGGCAGCCCTCAGGCCAGTGCCGTGTGGGTCGACACGGATGGAGGGGCAATCGTCATCAACTCAGCAGAGGGAAGACTCAAGGACCGAAACATTCGTCGAGACCCTAGGGTCGCCATCTCGGTCACCGATCCGGAAAACCCCTACCGCTCTCTAATGATTCGCGGCCGCGTGACGAAGATCACCAACGACGGGGCCGATCAGCATATTGATCGCATGGCGAAGAAGTACATGGGCGTCGACGAGTATCCGTTCCGACAGCCGGAGGAGGTGCGGGTCATGTACTACATCGAGCCCGAGAGAATCTCGGCGATGGGCTGAGGCGGACGGTTGGTTTACTGCCGGGGCAGCTCTGCCCAGAAGACGCCGCGGAAATCGCCCGCGGCATAGCCGGTCGCGTGATCGTCTGGGTAGAGTTCTTTGAGCTTCGCCTGCAGGTCGGGTGCCAGCTCGGCCCCGTGACACGTCACGCAAAGCGGCTGCATGAAGATGGGCTCCACGTACCCCACGGTGTGCTTGTCGATCAAGACGACGCCCGGCTCCCTCCGCTCGGGGTCGTTTTCATAGACCGCCAGCAACGGCTGCATCCAAGGCTTTGCGGCGTTACCCGGATTGCGCAGCTTCCCACTCGCCCGGCCGACATTGATCGCGCCAAGGCTCTGCGCCTCCGCGAGCTTGGGCGCCTCCAGGCGGCACGCTGATACCGCCGCGACCGGGCCATCCTCGAGACCGGTGACGAGCGCCTGCTTGAGACTCTTCTTGAAGGGCAGCACCGCTTCGGCGCCGGCCTCCTTCCACTTCGCCTCGTTGATCTTCGAGCGATCGCAGGCCGAGAAGAGGACGAGAAACGATAGGATCAACCCTGTGCGCGACATGAGGCGTACTTACCCCGCGGCGGGGGCTTCGATCAAGTCGCCACGGACGCGTGCCCGCCGTCCTCTCCTACGGTACGATGCAGCCATGCGTTTCTTATTGGTTGCTGCCTGTCTGGCTTTCGTGCTGCTGTCACCGGTCGGGGCACGCGCTCATCTGGGCTTGGACGCACCGGTGTCACGGTACGGGCCTGACGTCCTCAAGACCGGTCCGTGCGGCAAAGCGGGCGGGGAGCGGACGGGCAACGTCACGTACTACGAGCCTGGCGAAACCATCGAGGTTGGGTGGGACGAATACGTCGACCACCCGGGACACTATCGCATCGCATTCGACGATGACGGAGTCGACGACTTCGTGGATCCCGCGACGATGATGGAGCTCTACTCCAACGACACGGTGCTGCTCGATGGAATCCCTGATGAGGGGCGGGACCAACGCGCCTACGTGGCGACCGTCAGGCTCCCCGACATCACGTGCGACAATTGCACACTCCAGGTGATCCAAGTGATGTACGACAAGCCGCCATACACCACGCCGGGGAACGACATCTACTATCAGTGCGCCGATTTGGTGCTGCGCGAGGGCGGGGCTCCCCCTGATGCCGGCATCGGACCTGACGCGGCCACTGACCCTAGCGCAGACGGATGCGCTACGGCAACTGGCCGGCTTCCTGGGCCCGAGCTGATCTCCATGCTGCTGATCCTCTTTGCTTGCCGTCTTGCCGGCAGGCGTGGGTTGCCCGTATAGAGTGCCGCCTATGCGTATTGCCGACTTGTACGCGGCCGAGGGAGGCCCGGTACTCTCGCTCGAGTTCTTCACGCCCAAGAACGATGCGGGACGCAAGGCCTTGTTTCGCGCGGTGGAACGTCTCGCGACCATCGAGCCGGGCTTCGTCTCCATCACCTGCGGGGCGGCGGGTACGACGCGCGAGCGCACGGCAGATCTGGCGATCGAGATGCAAGACCAGTTTCAGCTCACCGCCATGGCGCACCTCGTGTGTACGGGCACCACTCAATTGGAGCTCGGCGAGACCCTTCGCCACATGCAGGCGCGCGGCATCGACAACATCCTCGCCCTGCGCGGTGATCCTCCAAAGGGCGCCACAGACTGGACGGCCGTCGAAGGCGGATTTCGCCACGCCGACGAGCTGGCCGCGTTCGTAAGCGAACGCTTCTCATTGGGTATCGGCGGGGCCTGCTACCCCGAAAAGCACCACGAGGCCAAGAGCCTAGAAGCCGACATCGACAATCTCGCCCGCAAGGTCGACGCCGGCGTCGAGTTCCTGATCACGCAACTATTCTTCGACAACGACAAATATTGGAGCTTCGTCGACAGCGTTCGCGCGCGGGGCATCGAAGTGCCTATCGTACCGGGAATCATGCCCGTCCTGAACCTCGCCAATCTCGAGCGCATCGCGTCGTTGTCCCCAGGAACCACCATCCCTCCCGAGCTCGAAACCGCGTTCCGCGAAGCGGGAGAAGACGACGAGGTCGCCCTTCAAGCAGGCGTGCGGTTCGCTGCACAACAATGCCGCGCCCTACTCGCCAAGGGCGCTCCCGGAATCCATTTCTATACCCTCAATCGCTCCAAAGCGACCCTCCAAACAGTCGCCCAACTCTGAAGTTGGTCGCTACGCGCCGCGGATCAATGCCATTGAGACGCCTGCGCCCATCAACACCAACCCAAGGCAAATGATCACGAAGCCGAGGCCGCCGACGTAGCACCACACCATGACCCGAGCGCGCTCTTCGCGCCGAAGGCAGGCGTTGAAACGGAGCGGGCGCCAGTACCATCCCCGCGGCAGCTCGCCTCGCGGTCGCAACACCTGAAAGAGGCGCACGTGGTAGATGAACCCGGTCGGAACGCCCACGACGAAGCCTGCCAGCGTGAGCCATATCCCGCTCGAGTAGAGCACTTCCCAGGGAGCAAACCAAACTCCGCTCAGCAAGCACATGAGTGCACTGAGGGCGACCACGATGCCGAGCTCACGCATGGGTGACCCTCTGCGGCCTTCTCACGGCTCTACCGGTGGCCGTGAGCCCCTCTCGGCACACAGTTCGAGATTCTGCACGTTGTCTGGGTCATAGGGATCGAGTGCGGCGGCCCGTTCGAAAGCTCGGCATGCCGTTTCGGTGTCGCCGATCTCGTAGGCGACAATGCCGAGTACCCTCTGATTGTGCGCGGTCTCGGCCTGCAGGCGAACTGCCTCCTCTGCCATTTGGAGGGCTTCGTCGCGCAAACCGCGTCGGAGATATAGCAACGCCAAGTTGGCGTAGACCTTGTGCGAATCGGGTACCGATGCGGCGCGGCGCATGGTTTCGATCGCCGCCTCGAGTTTCCCCTCCGCCGCGAGCAGTAGCCCCTGCCGATGCAACAAGCGCCAGTCCCCTGGCGAGTGTTCCAGTCCGGTGTGGGTGTAGGCCCAGGCTAGCTCGTGGTCGTCGCGCTCCGCCGCCAACGATGCGAGCTCGTCCCACGCTGCGGCGTTGGTCGGATCCACGCGGGCTGCATTCTCGAACAGCCGATCGGTGCTCGACCACAGCGGCGTCTGCACGAGAGTCCAGCCACACGCCAAGAGGATGGCTGCGGTTCCTACGGGCCAAGCCACCGCGCGCGGAAGCTTCATCAACAACGCGGCGAATGCCATGAGCAACCCAAAGCTCGGCAAGAAGACGTACCGATCCGCCGCGTAGTTCTGCACTGGCACCAGCAGGTGGCTCACGGGGGCTAGAAAAACGAACCACCATCCGAGCCCCAACATGGCCACCGTGCGCCTCGACCGCTCGAGCATGGCCCAGGCGACCACCCCTACGCCGAGCCCAGCCGCCAAGGCACCTGGCAACCATCCAGCGACCCCGGTCTCGCCGGGCTGCACCGCATACTGCACCGCGTACGGCCCCCCGAATGCCATCAGCTTCAGGTACTGAGTGTGTGCCCGAAAGAAAAGCAGAAGCGTATCGGCGAAACCCTCTCCGTGGTACGGCACGATCACCCCCATCGAGCTCGAGACCCAGACATTGGGAATGAACACCAGCAGGCCGCACGCCGCGTACGCGCCCACGAACGCGAGTTTGTGTCGCCGACCCAGCGGTGACTCGAGCCACAGCGCGATCAGCACCAGCGCGCCAGCCCCCGCAATGACGAGCGCTTTGGATGCAACGGCCAAAACGAAAATCAGGCAGGCTGCGAGCGCGCGCTTCGAACCACCACGCCGGAGGTAAGAGGTTGCGATCAACAGCGAGGACGACAGCAGGAACGCGCCGAGCACTCCCTTGCGCTCCGATAGCCAGGCGACGACTTCGACGTGCACGGGATGTGTCGCAAACAACAAGCCGGTCAACCACGCGAGCGATCGGCTGTTCGACAGCGCGAGCGCCAACGAGGCCAGCACCGCGCAGGTCCCCGCGTAGAGCAACACCTGGGTCAGGTGGTGACCCCCGATCCAGTCGCCGTAGGTGGCGTAGTCGAGCATCACGGAGAGGTCGCGCACCGGCAGATACTCCGCCCCGAGCCGGTGGCGCTGCTCCCACGAAAAATCGCTCAGCACCCGCCAGACCGAATCGACGTTGACATCGTGCAGCAGGCGGTTGTCGCGCACGAGCCAGGGGTCGTCGTGCAGGACGAAACCATAGGCGGCGGTGCGCGCGTATAGAACAAGCCCGACCAACCCGACCCAGGCCGGATGAACCCGCTCAACCCACCCCGCCAAACGCCCTGTCACCCCGGCCGCGCCCACCAGCCCAGGCTAGTCGGTAACACGGCAGACACGCCAAATACGCGCTGGCACTGACACTGGCACTGGCACTGACACTGACACTGACACTGACACTGGGGCCTACCGGCAGTCCCCGTAAGACAGGGTCTCCCAATCACGAAGATCCTCTCGATCTTCGCCTCGCGCATACACCGGCGGGCTGCCGATGGGGGCGTCGACCGTGATCCGTTGGCCGCCTTCGACCGGAACCCCGGTCCAAACATTGAACCAGGTGCCCGCGGGGAAGTAGACGGAGCGTGACGTTGCGCCCTCCTCTATGACAGGCGCGACGAGGAGCGCGTCGCCGATCATGAACTGGTCGCTGATGTCCCAAGTCACGCGGTCCTCGGGGAAGACCAGCATGAGGTGGCGCAAGATGGGAGCGCCGGTCGTTTCGGCTTCAGCCCCGAGCGTCATGAAATCGTTCATGAGGGCGCAGTGGACATAGGTGAATTTTCGGAAGTGGCGGATGGTGCTTTCGTCTTTGTTCCAGCGCCAATTGTTGGCCTTGTCCGCCCCGTCGTGGGTGCGCATGATCGGAGTGAACGCGCCGAGTTCCGTCCAGCGCTGAAAGAGCTCTTTGGTGCTCGGCTCGTTGCCGCCGCGCGGAGAAGCAAAGCCCGCGATGTCGTGCGTCACGAAGGGTTGTCCCGCGAATCCGAGGTTCAGCATCGCTGGTATGACCGTAGGCAGGCCATCGAGCTCGCCCCAGTTGGTTTCCTGGTCGCCCACCCAGTGGATCTGCGCGACGCCTTGAACGTGTGTGAAGCCGGAGCGCGCGAACATCACCCAATCACTCCCTCGAACGTCTTCCATGGCCTCTCGCGTCGCACGCTGCCAATCGATCGGGAACGTGTTGCGGCGCGCGACAGGGTCGCTTCCGTCCTCGGGCGCGGAGCTCACAGGCACCCACTCGCCGAAGTCCGCCATCCAGCCATCGACCTCGTAGGTGCGCACAATCTCTTTGAGCGAGTCGCTGATGAACTCGAGAGTCGCCGGATTCGAAAAATCGGGGTGCGCGTCGTTCTGTGGCAGGTTGGGAACGGCGAAATCGATGTACGTATCTCCCATCTGATCGTTCAACAGGAGCCCCAACGCCTCCATGGAATCAAAGCGTGCCGCGAAGCGGCCGGGGTCATCTTCCACGGCAACGCTGTCGGGGTTGACGATGAACGGATTGACGTAGATCAGAAACTTGTAACCCGCCTCGTGAAAATCAAAGACCATCGCGTCGAAGCCGGGATACAAAGTCTCGTCCGGCTCCCAC
>QMMB01000216.1 GCA_003647035.1 Deltaproteobacteria bacterium
AAAGACGAGATTCGCGCTTCGCTGCTCGCGCAGCTCATGGCGCCCATGCAGAACCTGGTCGGCCAAATCAATGCACCGGCCCAAAACCTCGCTCTCGTTCTCGATGCGTACCGGCGCAAAGAGGCAGGCGAGTAATCCAACAACAAATTTAGCCGTGTCGCACGCACGGTTAGCGGAGAGTCAAGAATGGCAAATATGAACGTAGAATCGATGGTCGAAGAGCTGAGCTCGTGGACCGTCATGGAAGTCGCGAACCTGGTCAATGAGCTCGAGGAGAAGTGGGGCGTTTCGGCAGCACCGGCAGCGGTGGCCGTCGCGGGTCCCGCCGGTGGCGCAGCTGAGGCCGTCGAAGAGCAGACCGAGTTCGATGTCGAGCTGACCGAGGCTGGTGGCAAGAAGATCAACGTGATCAAGGCCATCCGCGAGATCACACAGCTCGGCTTGGCAGACGCCAAGGGACTGGTCGAAGCGGCTCCCAAGGTCGTCAAAGAGGCCGTGTCCAAGGACGAGGCCGACGAGATCAAAAAGAAGCTCGAAGAAGCTGGCGCCAAGGTCACCGTCAAGTAACCCTATGGGGTTATGCTTCGGATCCCTGTGCCGCGACTTGGCACATGGGCCCAGTCGGGTTAAGTTCCCGGCCGGGGCAGCACCGGTACGCGCAGCGCAACATTCACGACTTTCCGCAACGTGGCGGGAGGCCAAAGGGTCTCCTTGTCGCACACGTGTCTCTTAATTCTTGGCTTTAGGGTTCCAGTAGCAGTGGTTCGGCAGGAGTCTCTCTGATGGCGGCGACGATTCAGACCAACTTTCGAATGCGACATTCCTTCGGGAAAATCGAGCACATCCTCGAGATTCCGAACCTGATCGACATTCAGAAGCGGTCATACGATAAATTCCTTCAAACAGATGTTCCCAGGGACGATCGGCAAAATACCGGTCTTCAGGGCGTCTTCAACAGTGTGTTCCCGATTCGTGACTTCAATGGGACGAGCGAATTGGTATTCAGCGGGTACACGCTCGAGAGGCCGAAGTACGACGTCGACGAGTGTCGGCAGCGTGGGATGACCTACGCGGCGCCGATCAAAGTCACGATCCAACTCATCATCTACGACACCAGCGGTGACAGCAGCGAGCGGGCCGTCCGCGATATCAAGGAACAGGAAGTCTACTTCGGCGAGATTCCGCTGATGACCGTCAACGGGACGTTCATCATCAATGGCACCGAGCGCGTCGTCGTCAGCCAGCTGCACCGTAGCCCGGGTGTGTTCTTCGACCACGACCGTGGCAAGACGCACTCGTCAGGCAAGTTGCTCTACCAGGCCCGCATCATTCCCTATCGCGGCTCATGGCTCGATCTCGAGTTCGACCCGAAGGATTTGCTGTACGTTCGCATTGACCGCCGCCGGAAGATGCCCGCGACAGTGCTGCTCAAGGCGCTCGGGTACAACACCCAGGAGCTCCTCAACTACTACTACGACACCGAGACGGTCTACATCCTCTCGAAGGACCAGTACGCGAAATCGATCGAGTACGAGCTGCTCACCGGCCAGCGTGCCACTCATGACATCGCTGTTGGCGAAGACGTCATCGTTCGCAAAAACCGCAAGTTCACGCGTGCGGCGATTCGTAAGCTCAAGTCCGCGGGGCTCGACTATCTACCGATCGACTTCAGCGAAGTGATCGGGAAGGTCGCTGCGGAAGACGTCATCGATGAGGACACCGGCGAGATTCTGCTCGCGGTCAACGAAGAGGTCACCGAGGGTCGTATCGATGCGCTCCGTGAGGCGAGCGTCAACGAGTTCAAGGTTCTCTTCATCGACGGCCTCAACGTCGGGTCTTACCTCCGCGACACGTTGCTCGTCGACAAGGTGCAGTCACAAGACGAGGGTATTCTCGAGATTTACCGCCGGTTGCGTCCGGGTGACCCGCCCACGCTCGACACCGCGCGGAACCTCTTCAACAACCTGTTCTTCAACCCGGAGCGCTATGACCTGAGCCAGGTCGGGCGCCTCAAGTTGAACTACAAGTTCTACAAAGACGTCGAAGAGGACGAGCGGCCGAAGCTGGATCACACGGTCCTGACCAACACCGACATCTTGGAAACGGTGAAAAACCTCATCGAGCTCAAGAACGGTCGTGGGTCGGTCGACGACATCGACCACTTGGGCAATCGTCGCGTTCGCGCCGTGGGCGAGCTGATGGAGAATCAGTACCGCATCGGTCTGGTCCGCATGGAGCGCGCGATCAAGGAGCGCATGAACATGTCTCAAGAAATTGAGACCCTCATGCCGCACGACTTGATCAACGCGAAGCCCGTCAGCGCGGTCGTCAAAGAGTACTTCGGTTCGAGTCAGCTCTCGCAGTTCATGGACCAGACCAACCCGCTCAGCGAGGTGACGCACAAGCGGCGTCTATCCGCGCTCGGGCCAGGCGGTTTGACGCGTGAGCGTGCGGGTTTCGAGGTTCGTGATGTTCACACGACTCACTACGGTCGTATCTGCCCGATTGAGACGCCGGAAGGTCCGAACATCGGTCTGATTGCGTCACTGTCGACCTACGCTCGCGTCAACGAATACGGCTTCGTCGAGACGCCATACCGCAAGGTCGAGGACGGTATCGTGCTCGACCAACAAGTACGTTGGTATTCCGCCCTCGAGGAAGAGGGGCACTACATCGCGCAGGCGAACGCAAAGATCAACCACTTGAGCCGTAAGCTCGAGGGGCGGCTGATCAGCGCTCGCTTCAACGGCGAGTTCGTGATGATGCCGCCCGGCAGCATTCAGCTGATGGACGTGTCGCCGAACCAGCTGGTCTCGGTTGCTGCCTCGTTGATTCCGTTCCTCGAGCACGACGATGCAAACCGTGCATTGATGGGCTCGAACATGCAGCGTCAGGCTGTGCCTTGTGTGCGTACGCACGCGCCGATTGCAGGCACCGGCATCGAGGCGCGCGTCGCGCGTGACTCGGGCGTTTGCGTGGTTGCGCAGCAGGACGGTGTCGTCGAGTCGGTCGACGCGACCCGCATCGTCGTGAAGGCAGAAGGCCTTGCAGGTGCGTTCCCCGACATCTACCGCCTCAAGAAGTTCCAGCGCTCCAACCAGAACACGGCGTACAACCAGACGCCCATGGTTCGCCCCGGAGACCGGGTCAAGGAGGGCGACGTCATCGCTGACGGCCCGAGCACCGATCGCGGCGAGCTCGCGCTCGGCCAGAACGTGATCGTCGCCTTCATGCCGTGGGGTGGGTACAACTTCGAGGATTCGATTCTGCTTTCCGAGCGGATCGCCAAGGACGACGTCTACACCTCTGTGCACATCGAAGAGTTCGAGTGCGTTGCTCGCGACACCAAGCTCGGCAAGGAAGAGATCACGCGCGACATTCCGAACGTCGGCGAAGAGGCTCTCAAGGACCTCGACGAGTCTGGGATCGTCCGGATTGGCGCCGAGGTGACCTCCAGCGACGTCCTGGTCGGCAAGATCACGCCGAAGGGCGAGACGCAGCTCTCTCCAGAGGAAAAACTCCTTCGCGCGATCTTCGGCGAGAAGGCTGGCGACGTTCGCGATACCTCACTCAAGGTGCCTCCAGGCGTGACCGGCATCGTCATCGACGCCCGCGTGTTCGCGCGAAAGGGTACCGAAAAGGACGAGCGCTCCCTGCAGATCGAGGAAACGGAGCGAGCGAAGCTCGAAAGGGACATGGCGATCGAGATCAAGATCGTTCTCGACTCCGCGCACGATCGGGTTCGGAAGTATTTCGTCGGAAGTACGACGACCGCAAAGCTGGTGGGTGACAAAGGCGTAGAGTTCCTCGCCAAGGGCGCGAAGATCACAAACGACGATCTCGATGGGATCGCGCACAGGTACTGGGCGCACATCGAGGTCGACAAGAACAAAGACAAGACCGACACGATTCTCGAGCAGGTCGACGACCAGGTCGACGCGGTCAAGATGCTGTTCCAGGAGAAGATCGACAAGCTCGGCAAGGGCGACGAGCTGCCTCCAGGCGTCATCAAGATGGTGAAGGTCTACGTCGCCATCAAGCGTAAGCTTCAGGTTGGCGATAAAATGGCCGGACGGCACGGTAACAAGGGTGTCGTCAGCCGGATTCTTCCGGAAGAGGACATGCCATACTTGCCGAACGGCAAGCCGGTCGACATCGTGCTCAACCCGCTCGGCGTTCCAAGTCGAATGAACGTCGGCCAGATTCTCGAGACGCACCTCGGGTGGGCCGGCTATCTGCTCGGCATGCAGCTTCAGGAGATGATTGAGACGAAGGCGACCGCTTCGGAGCTTCGCGAACGAATCCGCGCAATCTTCAAGGGCGGGGACATCGTCAAAGTGCTCGACGCGCTTCCCGACAACGAGGTCGCAGCGATGGCCAAGGGTTGGAAGCACGGTTTACAGCTGGCCACACCCGTCTTCGACGGCGCAAGCGAGGCGGAGATCAAGGACCTTCTGAGGCTGGCGGGCGTGCAGGACAACGGCCAGACGGTGCTGTTCGACGGACGCACCGGCGACGCGTTCCATCAGGACGTCACCGTGGGCATCATGTACATGCTCAAGCTGCACCACTTGGTCGACGACAAGATCCATGCGCGAAGCATCGGTCCGTACTCGCTAGTCACGCAGCAGCCGCTCGGTGGTAAGGCGCAGTTCGGTGGCCAACGGCTCGGCGAGATGGAGGTCTGGGCGATGGAGGCCTACGGCGCCGCATATGCGCTGCAGGAGTTCCTCACGGTCAAGTCCGACGATGTGCAGGGACGAACGCGCATGTACGAATCGATCGTAAAGGGGGACTACGTGCTCGAAGCCGGTCTACCGGAGAGCTTCAACGTCCTCATGAAAGAGCTTCAGGCACTTTGCCTGAACGTCGAGTTGGTTGAGACGAGTCAACTGGGGCGCAGGTCCGATGACGTCCTTGCTGCGGAGGAAGAATAAGTCATGAAGGATATCTTCAGCTTCTTCGAAAAGCCGAAAGACCCGCTGGCGTTTTCAGCGATTCGCATTTCGCTGGCGTCGCCTGAGAAGATCCGCGAGTGGTCTCACGGTGAAGTAAAAAAGCCCGAAACGATCAACTACCGTACGTTCAAGCCTGAACGCGATGGCCTGTTTTGTGCGAAGATCTTTGGGCCGGTCAAAGACTACGAGTGCATTTGCGGCAAGTACAAGCGCATGAAGCACCGCGGCATCGTCTGCGAGAAGTGTGGCGTAGAGGTCATTCAGAGCAAGGTTCGCCGTGAGCGTCTGGGTCACATCACCCTGGCGACGCCCGTGGCGCACATCTGGTTCCTCAAGAGCCTTCCGAGCCGCATCGGCGCGATTCTCGACATCACTCTCAAGGACCTAGAGCGCGTGCTCTACTGCGAGAGCTACGTGGTGCTCGATCCCAAAGAGACGCCGCTCGAGCGCGGGGAGATCCTCACCGAGGATCGATTCCACGACATGCTCGACGAGTACGGCGACGACGCCTTCGACGCACGGATGGGCGGCGAGGCCGTTCTGGAGATGCTTCGCGATCTCGACGTGCACGCGATGGCGGAGCAGCTTCGTTTGGACCTCAAAGAGGCCACCAGCGAGGCGAAGCGCAAGAAGTACTCCAAGCGGCTCAAGGTCATCGAGGCGTTCCGCGACTCGGGCAACCGGCCCGAGTGGATGATGCTGTCGGTCATTCCCGTTCTTCCGCCGGACCTTCGTCCGTTGGTTCCGCTCGACGGCGGCCGTTTCGCGACTTCCGATCTCAACGACCTCTACCGGCGCGTCATCAACCGTAACAACCGCCTCAAACGGCTCATCGAGCTCAACGCGCCGGAGATCATCATCCGGAACGAGCGTCGCATGCTGCAAGAGGCCGTCGACGCACTTTTCGACAACGGCCGCCGTGGCAAGACCATCACCGGTCCCAACAAGCGCCCGCTCAAGTCGCTCTCCGACATGCTCAAGGGCAAGCAAGGCCGCTTCCGTCAGAACCTGCTTGGCAAGCGAGTCGACTACTCTGGCCGTTCAGTCATCGTCGTCGGGCCCACGCTGCGTTTGCATCAGTGTGGCCTCCCGAAGAAGATGGCGCTCGAGCTCTTCAAGCCGTTCATCTACAACAAGCTCGAGGAGCGCGGGTACGTCACCACGATCAAGAGCGCGAAGAAGCTCGTCGAGAAAGAAAAGCCCGAGGTCTGGGACATTCTCGAGGAGGTCATTACCGAGCACCCCGTGATGCTCAACCGCGCACCGACGCTCCACCGTTTGGGCATCCAG
>QMMB01000217.1 GCA_003647035.1 Deltaproteobacteria bacterium
GCAGCCGCCCCGCCGCCTGAAGCGCCCGTTGCTGAATGATAAGTCCCATGAGTGATCTCCTTTTTCCGAGTGAGTGGGGTTCCCCAGAAGGGCGAAAGCCCGCACCCCACTCACTCGGAAAAAGGAGATCACGAGGACAAAGTCGAGTCACAAGACACGGTCACTGACACTGGCGCGGACACCGGCACTGACACCGGCACCGACACTGACACTGACACTGCCACTGCCCCTACAACAGGTTGAAACCGAGCCCCGCCGCCACCGACAACACGACAAACGGGGGAGTCATGCCAACGATGGCAGCGATCATGTAGTCGCGGAACGTCACGCCGGACATGGCGAGCGTGTAGTTCACAGGGGGGATGGCCCAGAGGAAGAGGCGGATGACGATCATCGAACGGATCGGGCGGTCCTTGAGGTGGGCGAATGGCTTTTGGAGGAACGGACGAGTGACGTCGAGGTCCTTGAGGGGTTGTCCGCCAATCGTGCGCACGATGACGAACGAGACGGCAACCGAGACCGTGGCTGCGATTACCGATGCGAGTGAGCCCCAAAACGGGCCGTACGCGAGCCCCGCTACCATGACGAAGACGAAGCCCGGGATATAGAGAAGCTGGCCTACGGAGAAGATCGCGACGAACACGGCAAACCCACCAACCCCGGCAGCGCGCATCCACTCGCGGATGCCATCGACGGTGAGCCCTTCGGTGAACCCCGTCATGCGCCCGATGGCGTATACCCCACCGAGGAACGCGGCCAGTAACGTCATGCGAACCCAGGTGTTGTTCACGGCGGGAGTGATAGCATGTCGAGCGGGTTGCGGGTGACGCGATTGGAGCCGTCGAGAGAGTTGATGTCGATGCGGCTGAGGTCGACGCGCGGCGAAAATACCGTCCGATGAAAAGAATCGACGACCCGCTGGGCATAGCTCTCGCCGGTGTCGTCTTCTTCGAAGTGCTCTTCGCTGCAACCCCAGGCGGTACCCGTGCGACCGAACAAACAGATTCGCGACCCGTTGATCTGAACCCGGAGCCCATCGCTCGAGCTCTCGAAACGGGGAGAGCGCACGACCGCTGTCGCAAGGGCGCGATCGATCCCAGCATCGCTCGACTCCACCTCGACCGGAAGCGCCCAACCCAACCGACGGAAAAGCCCCGGGTCGATGGCGAGGACCTGTTCGTAGAGCGCGGTGGTTTCACGCGGGTCGGAAAGCGATCTCGCAAGCACCGCAACGACCCGTTGGCGAAGCAGCTCGTCTCCTGGCTGTAGCCCCTTGAGAGCTGCGCTAGCGTGGTCGACCGCCTCTTCGTAATCGTGCTGCGCCAAGGAAACTTCGGCAAGTATCGCACCATAGTAGGCGATGGCGCCTCGCCTGGGATCTTCGTTGGCAACTCGAGCGATCGCCGCTCTGACTACGCCAGGCCCTAGCGTCCCGACGAGCTCGCCCAGCAGCCACGGCGGCATCACTGCGCTCCGAGCCGTCCCGATGGCAAATGTTCCCACGAGCCGTGCCTCATCGTCGAGGAAGCGCGCGACTTGCCGCCCGCTCATCCACGCCTCGAAACGCAACCGAAGCGCTTTGCCCCGAGCCCACCAACGCGAATAGAATGGCTTGGCCACCGCGCGCTCTACGGTCATCTCAGCCAAGGTCAGCCGCGCTTGCCTGTCGAGAAGTGCGACAATGCTCCGATCCTGCTCTGGATCGCGGCTGTTGTGCGCGCGCCGGTCTGGAAGGACGGCGGCCTTATCGGTGATCCGCAGCGCCTCGCCGGGCCGCCCCATCAACAACAGAAACGCGGCGAGCGAACGGCGCGCCTCGTTGCGATCGGAGTCTCGCACGTGTGCCGGCCGGTGTGCGCGATGACCGGGCACCTCACGAAGCGCCGACAACGCCTCGGCAAACCGCCCTGCCCTCATGTACAGATCCGCAAGCTCGAGCCAAGGGTTCCCGTACCAGGAAAGGCCACTCTTGGAAGCCTCCATCAAGAGGCGCTCCGCCTTGTCGAATCGGAAGACGGCCCTCGCGGCCTCCGCGTAGTTGCCGAGGTCAACCGCGGTCGCCGTACCAAAGTGGGTGGCCCCATACTCGACTGCGTCCTGACACACTTCGTAGCTCTTTTGGTCGTCGCCCGCTTCGAACTCGATCGCGCACAATGCGTTCTTGGCTCGTTCGATCTGATAGGGGTCTCCGGTAGCCAGCCCCTCCTCGGCAGCGAGGCGTGCTTTTTCGAACTCGCGCTTCTTCATGAGAGGCCAGGCGAGCTCGGCCCGAAGTTGAGGCGTGTAGAGCTCGTTGTAGCGGTACATGAACGCCAGCTGCTCGTCGTAGTGCTCGAGGTCGCCATGCGCGCGTGTCAGCCCAATCAAGATGCGCGCATGCCAGCGCCACGGCTGACTCGGCAGGGGCTGCGGGCCTTCCCTGGCTTCGAACAATTCTAGCGCGTGTGCCTCATGGAAGAGCGCCTTCGGGAAATTGGCTTCGCCATAGTGTTGAGCCATTCCCAAGGCGAGATGGGCGACGTAGGAGTCCGGATGCTCCGCCAGATAGTGCTCCGCGTCATCGCGCGTTTTGACGTAACGTTGACGTTCGACCAACTCCCAAAGAGCCAGCTCCTCGACCTCCCCCTCCTCTCCTTCGAGCAAGAGGGGCGGCACCATGTCTTGCGCGGCAGCGAGGGACGCACAGAGCGCGACGACCATCACGACGGCCGCTACCCCAGCTGACGGCGGCGCGCGCATCGTCACCCGCGACGCAGGCTCGCCCGGGCGAGTTTCTCAATCTCGACGGCGGTGGCCTCGGCGATCAACCCGTCGACGTCTTCGACGCCGGGAGCACACTCGAGCCGGTGCTTGAAGACGTGAGGGGCAAGGGCCTCGATGTCCTCTGGCGAGACGAAGTCCCGACCATGAATCACCGCGCGCGCCTGAAGCGCCGGCAACATCAGGACGAGCGCACGTGTCGAGGCGCCCTGCAGGACGCGCGAGTCACTTCGCAGCAATCGCGCCAAATCGACCAACGCTTCCTTGACCACGGGCGCAACATGAACGGCGCCCCGCGTCTGACGCCGAGCCGCAAGGATCTCCGCACGGCTTACGCCCGGGTAGTCACCAGCAACCTCCAGACTCGCGCGGGGGTACTGGTCCAGCACCTCCAGCTCGGACGCACGGTCGATGTGCTTCATCTCGATCTTGAACAAAAAGCGATCCAGCTGCGGCGTCGGGAGCGGATACGTCCCCGCCAAGTCGAGCGGATTCTGAGTCGCGATGACAAAGAACAGATCGTCGAGCGGGTGGGTCTCGTTGTCGACCGTGACCTGTTTCTCAGCCATGGCTTCCAGCATCGCCGCCTGCACTTTGGGTGACGTGCGGTTGATTTCGTCGGCTAGCACGATGTGCGCAAACACCGGGCCTCGGCGAAATGCGAAGCGGCTCGTCTCGACGTCGAAGATGCTCGTGCCGGTGATGTCGCTCGGGAGTAGGTCCGGGGTGAACTGGATGCGGCGAAACGCGGCGACTGCGCTCCCGGCGTCAGCCTCTTGCAGCGCGTTGCCCAGCGCGCGCGCGAGGGTGGTCTTGCCGGACCCCGGGTAGTCTTCGAGGAGCACGTGCCCATCGGCAAGCAGTGCGATGAGCACCAACTCGACCACATCGTCCCGGCCCCGCACCGCCGCGTTCAGGCGAGCGCCCAACCGCTCCGCAACTTCGCGCGCAGCGGATAAACTGTCCTCGATGGGTGACTGAATCGCTTGCTGCATGTCAGCTCCGAGCTCCAAGTGGGCAGGATGGCATCATTTTGAACGTAACCAAGACCAAGGGGTGATCACCCCAAAAAACCGCTTCCAGAGTGGGAAACTATCGCAAATGTCTCGACGCACGCCTGCAGCCTCGTCTCGCAGTTGATGCGGTTCGGGCTCGTGCCCACCGTACGCCGACGCGACGTGGGCGGTCGTCAGTGGCGCGAACGACGGCAACCTTTCGCGGATGCGGTTGGCGAAAGACTCCCGCGACTCACCAGGCTTTCTGCGAATCGCAACCTCGCCGATTCGATCGAGCTCGGCCCGGTAGAGCACCCTCGGGAGGTCGGCAGCGCTAGCCCAACTCGGGGCAAGTCTGCGCCACATCTTGACCACGTAGAGCACCAGGAAAAGGCCTCCGAGCAACGCAAACAACCAGCTTCCGGCCGTCCACGTCAAGCGCCGAGCGAGCTCCATCAGCTTCGGCAGGTCGGTCGCGGAGAGGGGGAGCGGGGATGCCCCACGCGCGAGCTCGCCGAGGAGCCGCTGCAAGTCGGCGTCCATCGGCGGCTCCGGTGGATCAAGCGCGCGCTCCGGATACACATCCATCACCACCCAGCCGTAGCCGTCGATGTAGACCTCGGGCCAGGCATGCGAGGCGGCACCGGACAGAAGAAGTGAGGAGCCACCCTGCCGCGCCGACTCGCTAACCGCGTAGCCAGTAGCGACACGCGCGGGCAATCCGAGGCCTCGCATCAGATAGGTCGCCGCATGAGAGAAGTGCACGCAATAGCCGGTACGATCGCCGAACAGGAAGCTCGCTGTAGGATCCTCGGCGCCGCTGTGCTCGTTCCTGAGGCTGTAGATGCCCTCTCGCCCCAGCCAGCCTGTAATCGCGAAGGCCTTCGCAATCGGATTGCTCGCGAGCCGGTCCGGCAGCGCCGCTGCAATCTCGGCGCCAAGCTCGGTGTACCGCGGATCAGGGGGGGCCTCGGTGTAGTGCGCCCACTGTTCTTTGGACCAGTCAGGAGAGCCGAGGCGACCATCGAGCATCGAGGTGTAGTCCGCGGTGAGCACTCCGGAAGTCACACGGTAGACGCGCCGGAAACGATTCGGCGACGGGTTCTCGAGCGGCTCGAGCTCGACCGGAGCCTCGAGTGCGAACGGCTGGGTGTGCTCGGCCATCAAGGCGACCGTGGTTTCGAGCGGCCCCCGATTGTCGTTGGACGGAGGAGCGTTCTCGATCTCGATGAGGCGAGTCGGGAAGTACGGGATCAGGTCGTCGTCGATGTCCTGACGCCCGGAGACCACCAGCTTTCGTCCGTTGTACTGGCTGAACGCGCCCTGTCGAAAGTAGTAGACGCCACTCGGGGGCGAGTAGTCGTCGTGAAAGAGCACGACCGCGACAGGAACGCGGGACCCGCCAGTATTGTACTTGTTTCGGAACTCGAGCTCGCTCGCAGACGACCCGCCTCCGCCTCGGTGCCCGGTCTTGCCGTCCTTCCCGTCGGCCTGATCGGGGCGAAGGCCAAGCCCCCCTCCGCCGTTTGGAGGCGGTGGCATGCCGAACATCGGGGTCGCTACGACGATCATCGCCAGCAGCAGCGCGATGACGCCGAGGTTCAGGACAGCCCTTCCGAACCGTTGTTCCCGAAGTAGAAGTACCAACCCGAACACCGTGGCGGTACCCCCCATGAAGAGGAAAAGCCACGTTGGGTCCCAACCGAGCGCGATGATCCAGTCCGCCAGATAAAACGGACGGTTGATGGCGCCGTGACGATGCGGAATGAAGAGCTGCGCAAAGGCGACGGCGACGAGGGTGAGCTCCAAGACCCCGAAGATCGCTCTCCGAGTAGAACCCGCCCTCATGGCGGCGCTGCCGATCGCGGCCGTGGCCAGCGCCGTGAGCATTCCGGCGAACCGAAGCGCGCCTACCGGCCCCAACACCGCCGCCAGCATGGAACCGTGCGTCAGCGAGACGCGAAGCAATGCAACGATCGCAATCGAGAGGATCGCGCCGGCAACGACCGCCGAGGTACGCAGGCGGGTACGCCCGAGCTTGGCGCCGATGAGGCATCCACCGAGTCCTCCGATGAAAGCCGCGAGTACAGCGCCGGAGGGAGCCATCGGCGCGACCAGCACACCCCACCCGAGGCCGTGAATCGTCGCCCTCCCGAGCTCGGCCAGCGCGCGGGCCACCCCAATCGGTGCGGGTCGGGCAGTGGTCGTCACGCAGCTCTCCTGCGCGCTGCGTCCAGATGCCCACCGGCGCCGAGCACGCGGCCGCTCACTCGGTCGATGATGACGACCTCGCAACGAAGCTGACCCAACACCCGGCCGACGCGCTCGAGATCGCCGCGTTCGACACCCGACGAGCCCAGCGGCGTTAGAAGCCAACGTCGCCAACGGGACTGATCAGTCGAATCGTGAAC